>DASZWE010000666.1:0-3459 GCA_035546735.1 Puia sp. | reverse complement strand
GCATCTTCCAGCGTGATGGGTTTGTCATACTGCTGCATGATAAAATTATAGATGGCGCCGATGCGGATACCTTCGTGCTCGCTGTAGGTAGCGGGCTGGGTACAGGAGGAGAGGGGCATCAATTCATGGAAGCTGCTGAGTGTTTTCAGGAGCTCGATAAAGTGGATGAGCTGGTCGACACCGGAGCGGTTCTGGATCACCAGCATTTTATTGGATATTTCGGTGACATGCTGGGGTGGTACCTTGAATCCCGACTGCTGGTTTTGCAGGAAGTTCTTTACACTTTTTATTTCGGGGAGCTCGAAGAAGGAGTCGAGGTTTCCTTTTGCGTTAAAGAAAATATTCAGGGTTTGGATTTTTTTACGGCTCTTGGGTGTGAAGTAACTGGGGTCGCTTTTAAAGATATGGGGGAGGTTGGCTCCCAGCCAGTAAATTTCATTCGACCGGAAAGTATGCATGTTATTCTCTGCCACTAAAGTCCCTTCGCCCTGCTGGATCCAGGTGAGCTGTATCTCTTCGTGACGGTGAAGGTGTGGGTAGAAATGCGGCAATACATCTCTCTGCACAATAACTGTCTTGTCGTGCGGAACGGGGATGGTGAATTGCAATACTTTCATGCATCGAATATAAGCATTTCCCAAATATTACCATGAAGGGGTCAAAATGGGGCAAAAATTGGTTAAAATAATGCCATAGGAGGTCAAATACCATGCAGCGGACGTTAAGGTGTATCGGTAATTTTGATGATGGAAAATGTCATTGTAGCCGGAGGCGGGATCATTGGACTAAGCTCCGCATACTATTTACAACAGGCTGGATATAATGTTACTGTGCTCGACAGATCTGATTTCCTGGACAACTGCTCCTATGGCAACTGTGGTTATGTATGTCCCAGTCATTTTATTCCTCTGGCAACTCCCGGTGTCGTGAAGCAGGGATTGAAATGGATGTTGAATTCTCAAAGTCCCTTTTATGTGCAGCCCCGGCTGAGCAGGTCGTTGATCGATTGGGGGCTGAAGTTTATGAAGAGCGCCACGAAGGAGCATGTGGAGCGGTCTGCCGTGCCCCTGCGGGACATAGCCTTATTGAGTCAGCAGGAATATGAGCAGGTGTGGTTCAAGCAGCCGGTGTTCGATGTCGCCTATGAGCATAAGGGTCTGCTGGAGATATTCCAGACGCCCGAGGCGGCGGAGCATGCTCATCATACGGTGGAGAAGGCGCATGATCTGGGGCTGGACGCCACCCTGTTAAAATACGACGAGCTGCAGGCCAAGGAGCCGCATACGCGAATAAATGGGTTGGGGGCTATCTTCTTCAAATGCGATGCGCATTTATATCCCAACCGGCTGATGGAGGTGCTGATCGGCCTGCTGCGGGAACGGGGTGTGCATCTTGTGCCGAATGAGGAAGTGCTGCGGTTTGAGACGGAGAAGGGCGCTGTGAAGCGGGTGATCACATCGAAGCAGTCGTATACGGCCGATGCGGTAGTGCTGGCTACGGGGTCCTGGAGCAGGGAAGTGGCGGCGCAGCTGGATACGCGCCTGCCGTTGATGCCGGGGCGGGGGTATTCCGTGACGTTGGAGAATTCTCCTTATCATGTCAATTACCCTGCCATACTGGTGGAAGGCCGGGCTGCCATTACGCCGATGGACGGAAATAAAATAAGATTCGGAGGGACGATGGAGATCACGTCTACGTCTACTCCTCCCCGATACCACCGGGTGCAGGGTATATTGAATGCCGTCAGAAGGTTTTTTCCGGAGTTCGATGTTCCGATGCCGCCGGCGGAGAAAATATGGTATGGGTACCGGCCTTGTTCGGCGGATGGGTTGCCGTTTATCGGCAGGCTCAAGCGATATGACAATGTGGTGGTAGCGACGGGACATTCCATGCTGGGGCTGAGTCTGGGGGCGGGGACGGGGAAGCTGGTGAGCGAGATGGTAGAGGGCAGGACTACCAGCATCGACGTGAGCCCTTTTTCAGTTGAGAGATTTGGGAGGTAGGGATCTTGTAGTGGAAAGATTTTTATAGCCAATGATATTTAGGCTGCTACTTACGGGGATATTATTCCTTCCCATGATCTTTTGCAGGGCCCAGCATCCTGACGCCATCCGCCTGGCGGAGGCGCGGTTTATCACGGGCGATGATCCGGCCTGGAAAGATCCTTCCTTTGACGACAGCGGCTGGAAAGTGGTGCGTACGGGTGTAGTGTGGCAGGCGCAGGGTTTCCACGACTATCATGGATATGCGTGGTACCGGATGCATGTCTGGAAGTGGGGACGTAAGGTAGATGGACAGACCTGGCGGTCGACCAGGATGTGCTGGGAAAGCAGGCGCGACAGGTGGTTCGTGCGGACCAGGTGCTGGACAGCCTGGCCGGCCGGGGAGCGACCACACCGATGGGGGGCTTTACGGGCGGGTGAAAAGAAGGGATTTTTTTGTAAAGCACCTGCTGGGTGTGGACCCGCCGATGCGGAACAGCAATGAGTTATAAATTTCTACTAAATACGTTTTAAAAAGTTTTCTTATGGCAATTGTTTGGAAAGGGGTGTTTCCCGCGCTTACTACAAAGTTTACGGCAAAGGATGAATTGGATCTTCCTTTATTCGAGAAGAATCTCCGTGTGCAGATCGCCTCCGGCGTCGATGGGGTCATATTAGGCGGCAGCCTTGGAGAGGCCAGCGTGCTGACCTTTGCGGAGAAGGAAAGACTGGTAAAGTTCGCCATAGAAAAAGTGGATGGGCAGGCGCCTGTGATCCTGAATATTGCGGAGGGTGCTACCCGGGATGCGTTACAGCTGGCTGCCGACGCCAAAAAATGGGGTGCGAAAGGTTTGATGATGCTGCCTCCCATGCGTTATAAGGCGGATGACCGAGAGACTGTTACCTATTTCAAGACCGTGGCTGATTCGACGGACCTGCCGATCATGATCTATAACAATCCGGTGGATTATAAGATAGAAGTGACGCTGGATATGTTCGAGGAGCTGCTGGAGGGGTGTCCGAATATACAGGCTGTGAAGGAGTCTACCCGGGATGTGACCAATGTTACCCGTCTCATCAACCGGTTTGGGGAGAGGTTGAAGATCCTTTGCGGGGTGGATACGCTGGCTATGGAGGAAATGTTGTTAGGGGCTGATGGATGGGTTGCGGGGCTGGTGTGTGCGTTTCCGGCGGAGACTGTCGCCATCTACCGGCTTGTTAAAGCCGGTCGCATCGAAGAGGCTTTGGCCATTTATCGGTGGTTTATGCCTGTATTGGAATTGGACATCGTCCCCAAGCTGGTACAATATATTAAGCTGGCCGAGGTGCAGACGGGCATTGGAAGCGAGTATGTGCGGGCGCCCCGGCTCACGCTGATAGGTAAGGAGCGGGAAAGGGTCCTGAGCGTTATTGGGGAGTGCGTCGCCACCCGTCCTGTTCTGCCTGACTATCTTTCTATACAACCTGCAAAAAATTT
>DASZWE010000665.1:0-4839 GCA_035546735.1 Puia sp. | reverse complement strand
GAGGTGGAGAAAGAGCTTACCCGCGCATTGTATGCCTCCAGGGTAGCCGCCGTCATCGTCTCCTGCACCTTGTTTACGACGGATCTTAGTCATTTCGATGTGCTCACCGGTAACAATATCCCCGTTATCTTTTATGATCGCGTGCCCATAGATCCTTATCCGGCTTGTATCATAAAGGGCGACGACTTCCGCGGGGGCTACCTGGCCACGACGCATCTGCTGGAACAGGGCTGCCGGCGCATTGCCTATATATCGGGCCCCCTGACATGCAGCATCTATCTCGACAGGTTTGCAGGCTATCGCCAGGCCTTGCAGGATTACGGTCTGCCTGTCACCCGTAACAGGGTTTTTTATCATGAGCTGATAGCCGATAATGCCAGGATGGCAATGAAGCGGCTGTACGCCCGGAAGCCTTATCCGGATGCTGTATTTGCAGCCAATGATGTCAGTGCGCTGGAAGCGATCCATTTTGCCGGCGAAAAGGGCCTGTCCGTGCCCGGGGACCTGAAGATCGTCGGCTATTCGAATGATCCGCGTTCCGCGATCGTAAGCCCTGCCATGACGACGATAGAGCAGTTCCCAACCAGCACCGGGAAGACCATCGTTGCCGAGCTGATCAAAATATTGAAGAAATATCACGGCCAGGATACTGTCGGGATCACCAGCTATCCCACCATCGTCACCGACGTAGAGCTGATAAGGCGGCAGTCGTCATGAGCTATATCCCCGTATACCATGCCCATCCGCTGTCTCCGGGATCGACATATTCATCCGTCACCACCACGCGTCGAAGATATTTCATACTCTTATAGCCGATCTGCGTCTCGACCCTTAGTCGCAGCGGCGCTCCGTGTTGCATAGGCAGGGACCTGCCATTCATCCCATATGCCAATATAGTCTGCGGATGGAAGGCGTCGATCATATCGATGCTGTCCTGGTAATTATCGTATGCATAAAAGTTGACGAATCGTGCGGATGGGAAGATGCCTGCATGCAGCAACAGCTGGCTCAGCGGAACGCCTGTCCATTCCGCCACGGCCGTCCATCCTTCTTCGCAGGTATGCCGTGTGATTTGCGTACGGCCTGGCATGCTTTGCAGGCTGGCCAGGGTATAGGTGCCTGGCCGGGCCACGCGGCCCTCCACCGACAGCTTCCAGTCCTCGAAACCATTCCGGTGTGCGGCAGCCCATTCCTTACTATAGTACTTATAGTTTATATCGCCCGGGTTGAGCGTACCCGTGGCGGGGAAAGAGGAAATATCGCTGCGTGAATACTCTTTTGTCAAAGCCCTTTTCGAGAGGAGCGCACGTTGTGCTTCATAGGTAAAATTATCTCCGGCGCGCAGGATACTGCCATAGGTGGGCACCTGCGGAGATTTGACGGTGCGGTACAGCCAGTAGCCGGCAAGAGCGGTAACGCCCGTGATCAGCGCTGTCCTTCTGGTAATGATGTGTTTTTTCTTCATAGCAGTTGGCTTTTGGCGGGTTATGATCCCGTGGTCATGGCCCGCATATGCTTCCGGAAGCCGGAGCGGATCACCATGACAACATGCACGATAAGGAACAGTATCAGCAGTACAGCACAAAAGAAATGGATGGTACGGGCCGATTGTGCGCCGAAAAAGATGGTCAGCAACCATGGATGCGACGCCGCCACAGCGGGCGACATGGTCAGACCTGTCAGCACGATGGCGGGTACGAGAAAGAATAACACGACGCAATAGCTCAGTTTCTGTAGCAACCCATAGTTGGGTCCTTTCACGAAAGCTATCCCATGCCGGAAGTGATCGGCCATATCCCGGGCAAGGGCGCTAAAGCTCATCTCTTTTCGGGTGGGCAATAAATTTCGTTGAAAGTGTCTGGTATACAGTCCAGCCAGCAGATAGATCAGTCCTACGGCCACCAACACCCAGGCATTGAGAAAATGGAGACTTCGCCCCCAGCCGTTCTCGTTGAAGATATCGTATGTCCTTCCCGCGCTGACAGGAGAATGGGTGGAATCAAAAAAGGGCTGGCTCGCTGTCCAACCAGGATGGTGATAGTTACGGCTGATGGGAAGCTCGAATAGCGCCGGCGTCAGGTCGTTCCCTACATCCCCCCAATACAGTCTGGGGTGTACCATGAGGATCTCGATCCCGGAATACACCAGGAGCAGGAAACTGATCGTCCCTATCCAATGGGTTATCCTGACCCAGGGGTTGTGCATGCCACTAAATATACATCAAAAAACATATATTTCACTTTAACAGCTCCGGATAATATTTATTCATACAAGGTAGCTGTCCTTAGATCATATAACGCATGCTGCGGCGTTATTCGTTTGGCCCTGAGAAAACGGTGTAGTTCCGCTTCATCATAATTGGGCGCGTTGGGATCGAAGCTGCTGATCCGCACCCTGCTGGCCGACTGGATAAATTCATCGTGTTCACCACCGAGCCACATGCCGACATGTATGACACGTTCCGGCCTTCCTTCCCTTGCAGGGATGCCAAAAAAGAGAAGGTCCCCGGGTCGTAATCGCTGCCATCCTTCCCTTGTATCGACGTCTTCGCCTATTTTAGCTTGTTGGGACGCATCCCTTGGCAGGATCAATCCATTCATGAAATATATCGTTCGGGTAAAGCCGCTGCAATCGACGCCTTTGAAAGATGTACCACCCCATAGATAAGGGATGCCCATCAATTTTTTCGAAGCGCTTACCAGGTTTTCCTGTGTCGGCTGACGCGTGGTAGCCCAGGCTTTATACGTCATGATCTCGTTGGAAGGGATATAGCCTATCCTGCCATCAGGAAAGATCGTCTCCGTAAACCCGTTCTCTTCTTTTTGAAAAGCCAGTATATCTCCATAAACCAGGTCCGAAATAGTCTGTGTGTCGGTGTTCCCGGCTGTGAAGGCAAACCCGTACGGTTTTATATAAATGACCTTTTTCATCGCCTGCCATTGCGCTATCTTTCCCTCGTTCATTAATTTGATGCCTCCACTTTCTGTCCATGCAATATATTTATCGGGCGTTTGTACAAGATACCAGCCCTTTTCTTTTTTCAGCACCTTCAAGGGAGTGCCAAGGGTGGCCTGCGTGACCATCTCATAGGAATGTCCGGGTTTTGCTCTCATGTTGGCTACGGATATGGATACGATGGCAAATATATTTCCGTGAAGGGCGGTATCCGGGAGCATCCGAATGCTGTCCGTGTAAAGTATATGATGTCGATCAAGCTCCGATAACAGTTTATTTTTTGCCTCAGGGAGATTGGTTTCGCCAGTGAGTACGTTGCCGTTGGCGGTGACATCGAATAAAGCCGTCCGTCTGTCGGATGCATAGGTTTCCCGCACACTGTCAATATCCTTCTGGATGTTGGAAGAGGAGGCGGCCCGTTTGGAAGTGGCGCACCCCATTAAGAGCAGGGCAAGACTGACAAGAAAGAAATAATGTTGTTTTAAGGTACCCATGTAACGAAGTTAACGTAATTTTCAAGTCATTCAACCCGCCCATGATAAGATCGACGCTCGCTATCCTGCTTTGCATAACGCTCAGTTATTCATATAGCCAACAGCCCGCAGCCTGGGTTCGTATCAACCAGCTGGGCTATGCCTCCGATGGCCTCAAAACCGCCGTACTCGCCGCAAAGACCGCCCTTCATGAAACAACCTTCGAGGTCGTAGATTCCGCTTCGCATGCGACGGTCTTCAGCGCCTCCACCGGCCGGTCCTTCGGCAGCTATGGTCCTTTTACCGACACCCGCCGCCTGGATTTCTCCGCTTTCAAAAAGGCAGGCCGGTATTATATAAAGGCGGGCGCCATTACCTCTCCCGTTTTCTCCATCGGCAGCCGGGTCTATGATGGAGCGGCGGATTTCTGTCTTCGCTATCTCCGCCAGCAACGCAGCGGCTTCAACCCCTTCTTAAAGGACTCCTGTCATACCCACGATGGCTATACACTTTATGCCCCCGTGCCCGACAGCACCCATATCGATGTGGTCGGCGGTTGGCATGACGCCAGCGATTACCTGCAATATTCTACCACCACTGCCAATGCCGTCTACCACCTCCTCGCCGCCTGGCGTGACTTTCCCGGTGTCTTTGGTGACAGGCAGCAAGCCAACGGCCTCGATGGCGCCAACCGCATCCCCGATGTTCTGGACGAAGCAAAATGGGGAATGGACTGGCTGCTGAAAATGCATCCCCGTCCCGACTGGCTCTTCAACCAGCTCGGTGACGACCGCGATCATCGGGGTATGCGCATTCCAAAAGAAGATACCAACTACTACGGGAGAGGACTCGAACGCCCGGTCTATTTTTGCACGGGCCGTCCGCAGGTGCGGGGCAAGTTCCTCAATCAATCCACCGGCGTCGCGTCTACAGCTGGTAAATTCGCCGCCGACTTCGCGCTTGGCAGTCGTCTGCTAGCTCCCATCGACAGTGCCTATGCAAGGGTCCTCGGCCAAAAAGCATCCACGGCCCTGCAGCTCGGTATCGACAAACCCGGCGTCTGTCAAACGGCTTCCGTCCTTTCACCCTATATTTATGCCGAAGACAATTGGACGGACGATATGGAGCTTGCCACCGCTGCGCTTGCTCAGTCCGATAAAAGCTGGCGATATGCCCGGCAGGAGAAGATCACTCCCTGGCTCGGCATGGACACCGCGAGACATTATCAGTGGTATCCCTTCATCAACCTCGGTCATTATGAGCTGGCAAAGCTACTGACCGGTAGCCGCCGCGACTCCCTTATTGCCTGGTACCGCGAAGGCATCGATCGTGTCTGGCAAAAGGCAAAGGGCAATGCCTTCTATCGCCATATTCCTTTCATCTGGTGCAGTAACAACCTCACGGTCAGCTT
>DASZWE010000664.1:0-10168 GCA_035546735.1 Puia sp. | reverse complement strand
CGCTATCAGATTGGTGATGGTCTGACTCTTGCCCGTTCCCGGAGGGCCTTGAATGATATAGCTGTAACCTGCCCGGCTTTGCAAGATGGCCTTTGTCTGGGTGGGATCCGCCTGTATGACATGATGCCAGTCGTCGGGCCTGTTCAGGTTGAAAGCATGCTCCTTCAGCGTGCGGGGCTGCTGGCTGAACAATGCATCGAACACAGGATGCTGCCATTGCTGATCGATCACTACATTATAATCCCGGACCAGGCTCATTTTTTTGTAATTGAAATTGCCCAGCACCATATGACAGACATCGAAATCCCAGCTATAGGGATTGTTCTCGCTTTCCGCCAGCTGATATAGCTCCGGCTCGCGCAGAGGGACCGCGCCCGCGGCAGTATCCGGCTCAGATAAGCCGCTGGTCAGGAATTCCAGCGCACCGGCGTCTGTCTTTATACGGCTACGAAATATTTCCAGCCCCAAAGGCTGATAGTGCTCCGGCTTATAGCTGTAGGGGATCTGATGATAGCTGCTGACACCGGGCTGCGACTGCTGACGAAGGCGTTTGCGGTAATTATTCACCGTCTGATGCGCCTCGCCATGGATCAGGCGGATCCGGGGCTTACCAATATAGTTCAATGCGATGCCCTGGTTGGCCTCATCGATCTGTGTCTTCACCTGCTGATAGAATTGCTCCGGGCTCATTTCATCCAGGTCCACAAGGTCCGGCAGCCGGATGCCATATAATTCTCGCAGCTGACCCGCCAGAACGGGATTTACCTCCGCCGCATTATCCAGGGCCTTGATGATATAGTGATCTTCCTTTAATTTCTTATTCTTTTTCAGCTGCACGGGCAAAAGAAGCAGCGGACTTTGTATACGCTCCTGCGGGTCTTCTTTCAGATTGTGCCAGCTAAGAAACACGATCACCAGCTTCAATTGATTGAACCCATACTCCTGTATGGCCCGCTGTGACTCCACCCGCACCCTGTCCAGGGACGAAGGCAGATACGCATGATCTTCAAATCGCAGGTATTTATTCAGCACGATCTCCTTCATCCCCTGCAGCTTTTCCGCCAGCTCCTCATTCCATATAAAAAGGTGCTCGGGACGGATGCTCTGGTAATGCAGTACTACGGGGACGCTGCTGACGGTAAGATTTACAAACCGCATATTGGGCTTATAGTACAGAAGCCTGTTACGCCGGCTGGTATCGAAAAGCCTGTTCCGCAGCTTATTCAGAATGAAGGCATCCCGCTCGCTCAGCTCCTTGTTGACCCACCCCTTCACCTGGCTGAGATCCGTGGTCTTTTCCGGATCAAAATCCCTGTAATGCTCCAGGCGATGGATCACATCGTACAGATCCTGCGCACGGCAGCTTCTGTCCAGCTCCGTCATTTCCGTGATAAGCCTTGCGATAGTAGGATGGAGCCTGTTGTTAAAGGACGGCAGGCCTTCGTCGGCCAACTTCCCCGGACCCGCTTTGTCACGACCGGTCCGTTCCACGTAGGACGAAGGATTGCTTCTGACAGCAGCAAAGGTCTCCAGATCGTCCGGCTCATACAGGTCCAGACCCAGGGCTATGCTGCCCAGGATAGCGCCCAGACAAAAAATATCCGTGAGCGGGTCATGATGCCCTAATACCTGTTCGAAGGACTGGTATCCGGGTATATAGGCAGGATAGGAGCCATCCTCTACGATCAAATTTGTCTTGCCAACGACCTCGAAATTTCTGGACTGGGCTTCCGGGAACAGCGTCCGTATACGATCGAGGTTATAAACAGGCGCATGCGCCAGCTGCTCGTCGATGTCCAACACCTGCATCGTCACGAACAAAGCCTCTTCTTCCCGCTGGGCTATATCTCCCCGAAGGCCCGTTTTCCGGACATTTCCAAAAGGAGCTACCAACCCCATCTCGTGAAGACCGCATACTTTCCGGAACAGGGGCAATACAAAGGCGATCACATCATCCGTGCTATAATCTCCCTTGTCCCAGGCGGTACGGAGGAATTTTTTAAAATATATTTTATCAGTGGGCATCGTTGCTATACGTCGTTTCTTTTTTTATAATGGGTTCCAGCACCGGAGTAAGCCCAAGCTTCTCCGCCAGGTCTCGGGCATGTCCCGGTGACAGGTCTCTTAGATCCGGATCGACCAGGGCAAGATCCAGCAATACATAAGCGAAATATTCCCGTACGCTGAGATGTGCACCGGCCAAAAAGGTTTTGAGCTTGTCCGGAAAGGACGCTCCGCCCTCTTTCGGCTTGTCCGGCCCAGGTCGGCCATCGTTGCCTCCCTCAGGCTGGGTTTCCTTGCCCGCCTCCAGATCTGGAAAATATTGATGCGCCAGCGCCACAACCACCGGCGTCCGGAACCATTCCGGCTGCAGATAATAGATCAGGAGCGCACGGGTCATCCCGGACAAGGCAGCCTGCGCCAATACATCCAGACGGTCCAGCTCCATGACCCCTTCTACCACAAGGGTGATGGCAGCCTCCACATCCCCATTCATCCCCGCCACGGGCCCCTGACGACCCGCTGGGTCGTCGTCCGAAGGACAGACAGGAGATGTTCCTTTTTCCCGCCACAGGTGTAACGCCCTCGTGCGCGCCCCCACATCTGCCGGCGAAAGGCCACTCGCCGCCTTTGATAACATAGTAATGATAGGACCCGCCTCTCCCAATACCTTATAAGCCACCCTGTCGCAGAATATCTCCTTATACAGCCGGAACAGACGGGCCGTTTCATGATAAGAGGCGCCACTGTCCGGGTTGTCCGCCAGCGCCGCGATGATCCTGTCCGTTGTCTCCAGCTCCCCATCCAAAAGAGTAAGGAATTTTATATGCGCCAGCTCATGGGCGATATATGCCGACAGCTCCTGCTCGTTCAGCAATGGCAGGATTCGTTCATTAAAGACCATACGCGCCTCTTCCGGGAGAAGCCCCAGTCTTTCCCGGATAATATTGATTTTTTCATATAAGAGAGGATCGCTGTCGGGTCGCAGCGGATTGCTATACTGCTCGTCCTTTTTCCGGGGGACGGAATAAAAAGACCAGACCCCGGATTGCGCTTTAAAATAGTCCCGGATCTTCCGATGGTAAGGCAGCGGTTCGGATAGCATAGGCGCCCAAATTAACTAAACTTGGCCTCAGTATCAAGAGCTACCGCTTTCTTTTAACATCTCTGAGAGACCTTGATGGTCTCGTCCAAAGGACAGACGTTGGCGGCTCGCAGAAATTGGGCTACATTTCATTCAGAGACCAATTTCTGCATATATATGAAGCCTGTACCCACCATCCGGAAGTTCGGCAAAAAAGGACCGCCCACGCCCCCCAACCGATCCCCGAAAAAGGCGAATAATTTCTTTAACTTCGCCGCATGAGCGACTATATCAGAGGTCTGAATGACCAGCAGAAAGAGGCGGTCTTACATAAGGATGGTCCTATTATGATCGTGGCAGGGGCCGGCAGCGGCAAGACAAAGGTCCTCACTACCCGCATCGCCCACCTGCTGGCACAAGGAGTGGATGCATTCAACATACTGGCGCTCACCTTTACCAATAAGGCGGCTAAGGAGATGAAGGAGCGGATCGAAAAGATCCTCGGCAACACCAGCGCCCGCAGTCTCTATATCGGCACTTTTCACAGCGTATTTGCCCGGATCCTCCGCGGAGAGGCCCAACGTATCGGCTATCCCAATAATTTTACCATATACGACACCGACGACGCAAAAAGTGTCGTAAAGACCGTCGTTAACGAGCTCAACCTGGATGATAAGCATTATAAGCCCCATGTGGTGTACAACCGGATCTCCCAGGCAAAGAACAGCCTGGTAGGCCCCACCGAATACGCCAATGATTACCATATCCAACAAGAAGATATGCGGGCCAATCGTCCCGCCATCGCACAGATCTATGCGGCCTATGCCGCCCGTTGTTTCAAGAATGGAGCGATGGATTTCGACGACCTGCTGATCAAAATGTACGAATTGCTGAAGAGCCATCCCGAGAGCCTGCACAAATTCCAGCATAAGTTCAAATATATACTCATCGACGAGTACCAGGATACCAACCCGGCCCAGTACGAGATCATAAAGCTGCTGGGCGCTGCACATGAGAACGTCTGTGTGGTGGGAGACGATGCCCAGAGCATCTACAGCTTCCGGGGCGCCACCATCGAAAATATACTACAGTTCCAGAAGGACTATGACGATGTCAAGGTCGTCAAGCTGGAGCAAAATTATCGCAGCACCCAGAGCATCCTCAATGCAGCCAACGAGGTGATAAAGAACAACAAGGGACAGATACCCAAAAACCTGTGGACGGATAATTCCACCGGGGAAAAGATACGCCTCGTGCGGATGATGACCGATAACGAGGAGGGCAAGTTTGTAGCGGACACCATCCAGGAGCAGAAGTTAAGAAACCATTTTAACCATCGGGATTTTGCCATTCTATACCGCACCAATGCACAGAGCCGGGCATTTGAAGAAAGCCTCCGGCGGATGGGCATTCCCTATACCATGTACGGAGGCGTAAGCTTCTATCAGCGTAAGGAGATCAAGGACATGATCGCCTACCTGCGTATCATCATCAACACCCGCGATGAAGAATCGCTCAAACGTATCATCAACTATCCCACCCGTGGCATCGGTAAGACCTCTATCGATAGGGCCGTGCTGGCCGCCAACGAGCATAATATCACGCTGTGGGAGGTCCTGGAAAGGGCCGCCGAATTTGGCTTCAAAGCCGGGACCCTGGAGGCCGTGGAAAACTTCGTGCTGATGATCCGCAGCTTCTCCAGCATGCTGGCTACGAAAAACGCCTATGAGGTAGCGACACACGTGGGCAAACAGACGAATCTGGTAAAAGAGCTGTTCAACGACAAGACCACCGAAGGCCTGGCGAGATACGAGAACATCCAGGAATTGCTGAACTCTATCAAAGAGTTCACCGAGAGGCCCGACGAAGATGGCGTCCTGGAAGAAGAGACCAAAGGACTGGGCAGCTATCTGCAACAGATCACGCTGCTCACCGATGCGGATGAAAAAGACCCGAATGCAGACACCGTAAAGCTGATGACCATCCATGCCGCCAAGGGACTCGAGTTCTCCTGCGTATTTGCCGCGGGCCTGGAAGAAATGCTTTTCCCCAATGCCATGGCCATCAATACCCGTGAAGAGCTCGAAGAGGAGAGGAGATTGTTCTATGTCGTCATCACCCGGGCCAAAGAGAAACTATGGATCACTTATGCCAACACACGCTATCGTTTCGGCACACTGGTCCAGAATGAACCCAGCCGTTTCATCGAAGAGATACCCTCCGACTTTTTAGATCGCAGCTTCGCCGGTGGAGGCGCACGCAATCAAGGCTCCTCCTTCGGAGATAGAAGCGCGTTTGATCGTATGCATGGCGGTAGTTTTGGCAACACCGCATCACAGGCAGAAAAAAAATATGGCCCCCCTCCTTCCAGAAAGGAGACGAAACCAACCTATGTTCCTCCCAAACCATTTGTAAAGACCATTGAACACAACCCTGGCCCCGACTTTGTTCCCAGCGACACTTCTGCATTACAGGTTGGACAAAAAGTAGAACATCAGAAGTTCGGATTTGGAGAAGTTGTCGGCATGGAAGGCTCTGCACACAATCCCATTGCTACCGTTAAGTTCGAGCACAACGGAGAAAAGAAGATCATGCTCAACTATGCGAAGCTGCGGATCGTGGAATGAAACTGCGGAAATTGGTCTTTAAGAAAAGATAGCTCAATTCCCGCATATCAGGCCATCGTCGGAGCTGTTTTGACACGGAAGAACTTCGTAAGACCTGCTTTGACACGGTCCTACTCGTTCGTGCCCTTCGCCAGGCTCGGGCATGCTCATAACCTTCGTTGGTTCCAACACTGTTGGACCCGCCTCGGTTACCTTGGTCGGAACCTTCGCAGGCTCGGTTCTATCTGTCCAGTCGGACGAACCGCCCAGGCGGTTCCTGAAATGCCCGGACAGCGCGCCTCCGGCCTGTTCTGTAAGTCTCTATCGTTGACCAAACAAACCGTAGGTTTGTCGGCCATGGACCGGCCATTAGACCGTTACATCCTGGAAATTTATACCTCTCATGTCGGGAATTCGTCCCTTGTTGGGAATGATTCCGCGCATTGATCACAGAAGGGAAATATATCCTTGTTAATAACCACTGTCGGTTGCTTTAATTATTCATTTTAACAAAAGTTTACTATCTTTTACGCATGACCGAAATGTACAAGATACAGCCTGAGGGATTGTATTTTGTAACCCTAACCGTAGTTGGCGGGATCGATGTTTTTACCCGTCACGAATATTGTGATCTGCTGGTGGACAACCTTAACTACTGCATTGAGCACAAACGGTTGCGGGTATACGAATATGCTATCCTACCCAGCCGCCTGTATATGATCGCAGGGGTGGAGCAGGGCAAGTCCAACCTGCCTAAAGTACTCAGAGATCTGAAAAGCGCTTCGGCCAAACAAATTCTCCGCGCCATAGCGGAACACCCCAACGAGGCACGCAGGGAATGGCTCCTGCGGCTGTTCCAGTTTTTTGCAAACAGGTATCAGAACGATGCTGAACATCATTTCTGGCAGTTCGGCAATCAACCCGTGGACCTTGAAAAGTTTGTTAAAAAAGGGCAGGCCATACCTTCACCCATCGAGAGCCTGTTAAAAGAAAAGATAATAGAAGACCCCAAACATTATATTTATTGCAGCGCCTTTCCGGGGCAAAGAGTGAAGCTGGCCGTAAATTAATTTCATAATAAATCAGGCCAGTGGACCACAGAACGAGCCGGAGGTTCGTTATCCTAAGGACAAACTTTAGATGTTGAGCATAATTTGATAAATTTTTAGAATCAAATTATGTTCATTTAAGGCCCGGATTTTGTAACTTTAAGACATCCCCCCCTTTCCACACCTGTCGACGACCCCGTATCCTGCACCCAAACGAACCTGTGGTTCGTCGTCCGAAAGGACGGACATTGGATCGGATTCTTTCATTAAAATGAGTACTTATGCTGGCAAACGACAAGCCTATTGGACCCCGGGACGTCTGTTATTTCCTTACGCTGAATGTGGTTGATCGCATCGATGTATTCACACGCCCGGCTTACAAACAAGTTGTAGCAGATGCATTGAATCATTTTGTAGACCTGGGTCAGATAACGATCTATGCCTGGTGTCTGATGACCCATCACCTGCACCTGCTGGTCAGGACGCCGGAAGGCAACGGCCCCGCTTATTTTGAAAGGGATTTTAAAAAATATACCACCCCGGAAATATTGAAAGCCATCGACGTGGAGATGGACCTCCGGAAGGACTGGATGATCCAGCGCTTCGAGGACTATGCCAAGTCCCTTAAACGCATCGAAAAGCTCCACCTCTGGCAGAACTGCAGCAGCCCTCTTCACATAGACAGTACCCAGCCCGACCTGCTGATCAGCCGGATCGAACACATCCACGAAAATCCTGTGCGGGAAAGGATCGTCGACCTTCCCGAAGCCTATCTGTACAGCTCGGCCCGGGACTACATCGGGGGCAAAGGCCTCGTAAAAGTGAAAGTGGTCCAGGCGCAGGGACTATCCAAAATGAAACTGATGTCGGCTAATTAAAAGAGTGGTACCCGGCCCCGTCGCTGTCTCCCGACCCGTTGTAGGTTCCCGACCGGCCAAAGGTTCCCGGCCCCGTCGCTGGTTCCCGGCTGGCTAAAAGTCATCGACCTGCCAAAGGTTTCCGACCAACCAAAGCTCTCCAGCCGGCGAAAGATTCCAGCCGGCGAAAGATTCCAGCCGGCGAAAGATTCCAGCCGGCGAAAGATTCCAGGTCGGCGAAAACTTCCCGGCCGGCCAAAGGCTCCGACCCGCCAAAGATTCCCGGTCCTTCACCGGTCTCCGGCAACCCGGGTTCTATCGGATGGCCCCCTTGAGGGCTTCCACCGTCTTTTTCTCGCTCCCGACAAAGATCTTTCCGCCAATGATTGCCACCGGTCGCTTGAGAAAAGTATACTCCTCCAGGATCAGCTTTCGGTAATCTTTTTCCGTCAACTGTTTATCCTTGAGTCCCAATTCTTTATATTTAAGGGCACGCCGGCTGAACAACGCCTCATAGCTCCCCGCCTTATCCTTCATTTCGTCCAATTGGGCAGGAGTGATCTTTTCCGTCTTGATATCCTGCAGGCTAAACCCCTTCTTTTCCGCCGCGATCTCATCCAGGATACGGCTGCAGGTGCTGCAAGTGGAAAGACAATATATCTTTTTCATATTCATAGCCGCAAAGGTAATTTTTTCCCCGGGCCCGTCGACAAACAGGAACATGGCCTTTGGTCCGCGCCCCGAGGCCCGGGAGTACCCGTAAGGTACTCGTCCGAAGGACGTATATTGTAAAAAATTACTTTTCTGACAGATCGCCTCACACAGGAGCAATTTGTGAAGCTGGTGCAGGAGCACCGGCTTTTGCTGTATAAAGTGTGCAGGCTCTATTGCTTTACCGAGGCCGACAGACAGGACCTCTTCCAGGAGATCGTCATACAGCTGTGGAGATCCTATCCAACATTTCGCGGGGAGTCGAAATTCAGCACCTGGCTCTACCGGATCGCGCTCAATACCGCCATCTCCGACCTCCGCAAACAAAACAGACGCCCCTCCACCACCAGCACCGATGAAATTCCCCCCTCCCTCCCCGATATGACCTGGCCGGGCGAGGAAGAGCAGCAGCTGCAACAGCTCTATGCCGCTATCAATCGGCTGTCGGACGTGGAAAAGGCGCTCGTTATGCTCTACCTGGAAGACAAACCCTATGAAGAAATGGAGGAGATAATGGGGATCAATCAAAACAATCTGCGGGTAAAAATGAACCGTATCCGTGAAAAATTACGCAAAATGACAAAGGAGGCTACTTATGGAATTAGATAACTTGAAATATGCATGGCGCACCCTGGCCGCCCCACCTGCTTCCGAGAGGAGCCCGGAAGAGATCCACGCACTTTTACAAAAGCGTTCCGGCGGCATCGTGACCCGTATGCGACGCAATCTGACGGGAGAACTTATCCTCATAGCGGCTACCTATACGCCCGCTATCCTTTTTTACTTCCTGGACTTCGAAGGAAAGCTATCGGGCATCGCCTGGCTCTTTATCCTCCTGCTGACCATCCTCGCCGTCTATTTCTTCCGGAAGAACCAGCTCCTGAAAGCCATGCAGTGCACCGGGTGCTCTCTTTACAGCAACCTCCTCCAGCAGATAAACACCCTGAAAAAATACATCCGGTTTTATGTCTGGTCCGGTACCCTCATGATCCCTGTCATGTTCATCCTCTCCTGGCTCATCATCCGCCAGAAATTCCCGGCAGCGCCGGGAGCAGACCTTTTCTATCAGCTCAGCGGCACTCCCTGGTGGCAGCATCCCCTTACATGGGCCGTCTTGCTCATTCCCGTCACCGTAGGCATATACTTCATCAACCTATGGTATGTCCATCGGCTGTACGGCCGGCACATCCGGAAGTTGCAGGACCTGTTACAGGAAATGGAAGAGGAGTAGTAACTTACTGTCAAATTATTCCCATGGGAAAGCTCTCCTTAGCCATCCTGCTGCTATTCGCCCACCCCTCGTTTGCCCAGTCCGGTGACGAAGCCGCTATCCGCCAGATACTCGCCGATCAGACGGCCTCCTGGAACAAAGGCGACCTGAACAATTTCATGAAAGGATACTGGCACAACGACTCCCTGATCTTCATCGGGCAATCGGGAATTACCTATGGCTATACCAATGCCCTCAACAACTATAAAAAGAATTACAATACACCCGACAAGATGGGGCAGCTCTTCTTTACGCTGCTCAAGGTGCAGCGGTTGTCGGCTGATCATTATTTTGTCATTGGCAAATGGTTCCTGAAAAGGAAGGCGGGTGATGCAGGAGGTGTGTATACTTTATTGTTCCGGAAGATCGGCGGACATTGGTGGATCGTAGCCGATCACAGCACCTAACAAAGAACCGGTCGCATTTTGCGACCACCTCCTTAATTCGCCGGCCCCACCGTAGGCTCCGGCGAGGTGATCAGCAGCTTCTTGAACTCCGTGGAATCCCCGTTGAATACGTCAAAATCTACTCTTGTATAGATACCATTGACATGCCCCATTTCACTATGCTGCCAGAAGGTCCAGTCACGG
>DASZWE010000663.1:0-7845 GCA_035546735.1 Puia sp. | reverse complement strand
CACACCCAGCGCCACAAGCCCGATGCGTACTTTTTTACCCGCCCGCCTGAGCTGAGGCAAGATCCAGCTGCTGCTGCCCCAGAGCCATGATATGAACAGCGGGGACAGGAGCCGGCTGTCCAGGGTCTGGAATCGGGAGATGCTGGCCACAATGAGCAGGAAAAAGGCATAGACGATGAAATGGGCGGTGGCTATCTGGTCATAGGAATATTCGTCATGCTGCCGTATCAGTCGGTAAAGCCAGGCGGCCAGACATACCAGCAGGCAGATGACACCTACGATTGCCGGGTATTTGTATGGGTCGTCGAAGAAAGGCAGCCAGTCGCAAAAGACATTTCCCAAATGTTGCAGGTTTTGGCCAAACCCGGTCACGGCTTTTTCCCGATAGCCGGTCAGCGTACCCGTGACAAGCCGGTTGCGGTATACGTTAAGCACTATCAGCGAGATGCTGATCAGTCCAAAGCTCGATATTTGCCACAGTTTCTTTTTCCAGGACGTCCTGAGGTCCGTGAGCATGAGAAAGCCTCCCAGCAGGATCAGACTGATGCCGGCATATCGGACGACGCCTGCCACGGCGGCAATGACCCCCATCCACACCACGCCTTTCCAGTCATGGGCAAGATGATAGCGCCGGGCGGCCAGAAAGAATAATAGTATCAGTATCAGGAACAGGGTCTCGGACCATAGCATGGAGTATATTTCCAGCAGACAGGGGCTGAGCACAATGATGCTCAGCATGGCCCATTTATACCACCTGGAGGGATAGCTGAACCTTTCCATTATCCAGCCCGACAGAAAGATCAGCCCTGCGAATAGCAGGCCATTCAATATAGGGGCGAATTGCATGGGCTCCAATCCCGTCACCAGCATGACCAGGCTGAGAAAGACAGGGTAGCCGGCGGGGAAGTCCATCATCGGCATACCGGTAAAATCATCGATAACGCCATGATGGCGGATATTGCCCGCCGTGCTCATATATACGATGGAGTCCGGCGACACCCCTATGCCGCTGTGGCGCGTCCAGACATAGATCAGCAAAAAACCGGCGATCGCAGCAACCAAAGAGTCGATCTCCCGTATAAAAGAATTGGGTCGGTGCATAGTTCAAAAATAAGTGATACTTCCAAACTTATACGTAATTTCAAGCCTACCTAAAGCTACTATTCATGAGAGACCTTCGCCTGTTGGCATCCCTCTTAGCGCTGCTCCTGACGACAGGCCTGTCTGCCCAGCAATTCGGAGGCAATCCGCCTTCCCTGCACTGGCAACAGATCAATACGGACACAACCCGGATCATCTTTCCCCGCGGCATGGACCAGCAGGCGCAGCAGGTGGCTGCTATCATACATCGTCTCAGCCGGAGCACCCTGCCTACCATCGGCGGCCAGCAACGGAAGATCAACATCGTATTCCAAAATCAGACCACTATTTCAAATGGCTATGTAGGACTGGCTCCTTTTCGCAGCGAATTTCAGCTCACCCCCGAGCAAAACAGCTTCGAGCTGGGCAGCCTTCCCTGGCAAAAAATGCTGGCCATACACGAATATCGCCACGTACAGCAGTTTAATAATTTTCGGGTAGGCCTTTCAAAAGCCTTTTTCTACCTCTTTGGCGAGGGAGGGCAGGCGCTGGCCAATGCTCTCTCCGTCCCCAACTGGTTCTTTGAAGGCGATGCCGTATACCAGGAGACGCTGGTAAGCGACCAGGGGAGAGGACGTCTTCCTTTTTTCTTCAATAGCTACCGCAGTCTCTGGGCCGGCAATAAGCGCTACTCCTGGATGAAATTGCGCAACGGCTCCTACCGGGACTATGTTCCCGACCATTATCCCCTGGGGTACATGCTGGTAGCCTATGGCCGCGAACGTTATGGCGATGACTTCTGGAAAAACGTTACCCGGGATGCCGCCGCTTTCAAAGGGCTATTCTTTCCCCTCCAGACAGCTATCAAAAGATATGCCTCCGTCTCCTTCACGCAATTCCGGCAGGATGCCTTGACGCATTTTCAACAGACGGAGCCTGCCCATTCCGCAACGGCCGCTGCCGATGAATATGCCCGCGCCCACCGTCATTTTGTGGGCGATCAGCAGTTCCCTCATTTCATCGGACAGGACAGTCTTCTCTATCTCAACAGCAGCTACAGACGCATACCCGCCTTTATGATACGCGACCAGCAGGGTAGGACTCATACGCTCCGGACCCGGGCGATTGCCATCGATGACTATTTTTCCTATGCCAATAACAAGATCGCATACGCCGCCTATGAGACGGACCCTCGCTGGGGATGGAGGGACTATAGCGTCATCCGAGTGATGGATGTGACGACGGGGAAGGACATCCGCCTGACGGCTAAAAGTAAATATTTCGCGCCCGGCATCTCGCCCGATGGACAAAGGATAGTCGCCGTGCAGGTAACTACCGATGGCCATTGTACCCTCCATCTGCTGAATGCCGCCACCGGCGCAGTGGAACAGCAGCTACCTAATACCGACAGCTTATTTTACACCTATCCTGCATTCTATAAGGAGGATAAGATCGTCACGGCCGTTCGTAATGCCCGGGGTGAAATGACCCTGGCCCTGGTGCATATCCCGGACGGAACGATCGACAGGCTGCTGCCTTTTAGCTTCCAGGCCATAGCCTTTCCATCTGTGCAGGGCGACACCATCTGGTTTACGGCCACCCGCCAGAACGAGGACAGGACCTACTGCTTCACCGGCAGCCATCTCTTCCGCGTCCGCCTGCCTCACGGCGAGCCCGCTACCGGCGACTATGGTTTCCACGCTGCCCATGGCCGTTATGCCTGGAGCACATTTACCGCCGTAGGCTATCGGACGGATATGACCACGGGCAACCAGCTCATTCTGGAACCCCTGTCCGTCGATCAGTGGGAGATACCCCTGGCCGACCAGGGCATCGACTCCCTGGATAAGGGATCCGCCCATCTGCTGGACAACATCGGGAAAGGCAATTACCCCGAAAGCAAATACCCGGCTTCCTTTCATATTTTCAACTTCCATAGCTGGCGGCCTTATATATCGGATCCTGACTATACGTTCTCGCTCGTGAGCGAAAATGTACTCAACACCCTTCAGTCGGAGCTGTTCTTTGATTATAACAGGAATGAGAAATACAAACAGGTAGGGGTAGATGCTACATTCGGCGCTCTTTTCCCCTGGCTGGATATGGGCATCAACTACATATTCGATCGCAATCTGCTTAGTACATCCGGCAAGATATATTTCAATGAAGCCAATGCTTATCTTGGATATAGCATCCCGCTCAGCTGGACACATGGAAGGAGTATCACGGGATTGCAGTTCGGTACCGACCTGGTCTATTCCCGGCATATGTTTACGGGCTTATATAAGGATTCCGGGCTGGATTACCATACTACCTACCTGCGTAATTATGTCAGTTTTACGAACCAGATACAACGGGCTAATGCACAGATCTATCCCCGGCTGGCCCAGACCCTTTATGTGTTATACGATCAGTCCGTATCGACGGGCAGCCATCAGTTCCTCGCCAGCGGATACCTGTACCTGCCTGGCGTCGACCTTACACACAGCCTGCAGCTGGGAGCCGCGTGGCAGGGCAGCGATAAGGCTACTGTGGGCACTTTTTCCAATTCCTTCCCCTGGGCCAGAGGATATACGGCCTATAATTTTTATCAAATGTGGCGGTTGACGGCCAACTATCATTTCCCGTTGCTATATCCGGACGCGGGCATTGCCAACATGGTCTATTTATTACGTATACGAGCCAACGCCTTCTATGATTATATGAAAGCCAATGCTTTTATTGACAGAAACAGGGATTTGGCCTGGTTCCCTTTCCGGAGCTATGGAATGGAGATGTACTTCGACACCAAATGGTGGAACCAGCTGCCCATCAGCTTTGGCATCCGGTACAGCCGCCTGGTGGATGGCGCTTCCGAAGGGCTGGGGCCGAATCAATGGGAGCTTATTCTGCCGTTGAATATTTTGTCACAGGGATACAGCGCAAAGCCCGCGGTCCATAATTATTGAGCTATGTCCAGAACCTTTATCCTTATTTTCATCCTGTTTGCATCAGTAGAAGGCTACAGCCAGGATCTTTCGCATGTCATCCTGAAAGGCCTTGTCATCGATGACTCCACGGGTGAACCGATACCTTATGGTTCCATCACCCTGGCCGGCAAGAGCTTCAGCACCCTCACCAACGAAGAGGGACGGTTCATTTTCAAGTTCCGTGCAAATACTGAGAAGGGCAGTCTTCTTGTGACCAGTGTCGGATACATACCCGCCACAATTCCCATACTCCTGTCCGACACAGGGTTGAAGGTCATAAGAATGAAACTTAGCTATATTATTTTGCAAGATGTGATGGTCAGGCCGGTAAATCCTTTGATGTTGATCAAAAAAGCAATTGAAAAGATCCCGGAGAACTATCCCGGGACCCCTTATGTCCTTGATGGGTTCTACAGGCTGACAGGAAGAAGGGGAGACAGCATTGTGCATATCTCCGAGGCCGTTCTGCAGGTATACAACGGCAGCTATTCAAGGGAAACAAAACAATTTAAGGTGGTCAGGGCCCGGGAAGACAGGGACCATGCCGCATTTGACGCCATTGGGAACATCGATGTGGGCGCCAGGCCTGTAGCTATAATGAATGACGACATTGTCGGAAGCATAGACCGGGGGCTCTTGAGCGAGGAAGGTTTGCACCAGCATACATTCGCTTACAAAGGCATCGTAGACTATAATGGCCAGGATGCTTATGTGATAAAGTTCGACATGAAGAAAGGCCTGACGGACCCTCTTTATGATGGAACCATTTACCTGGACGTCAACAGCCTGGCATTTCTTCAGGTTAGCGCACAAGCTGATCCTGAAGGATTGACATACTGGCGTCCTGGATTTGACCAACGGGAGTCGTTACGGCTGGCAGGCGTAAAAGTGCGGCTGCTGATGGACAGTGGCGTCACCGTTTACCGGAAGTATGGAGGTAGATATTATCTGTCCCACATTTACGGGGCAGCCAGCTGGTATATTGCCAGCCGTAGGGAACATTTCGAAATGGCTCCGTTGCGTACGAAGTTCAATTACCTGGTGACGGCCATCGATACAGGTGACGTAGCCGGTTTCAAGAAGGAAGAGACATATAACGAAGCCAGCAGGATAGAGAGCTCGGCGCCGGGTAGGAATACCGAAACCACGGACGCTTTCTGGGGTGACTATAACCTGATCCAGGCCGACTATAATGTCGACTCTGCGGCAAAGGTCATCCGGTCAAAAAACGAGGCTTTTGATAAGGAACAGATGCTTTCCAGGCACCGGCCCAGACACGCTTCAAAATAAGACCTTTCACCCGATATGCGCCAGGCTCTCTTCGATGGTCCTGATCTTGGCAAGCGCATCCTCCCTTTTCTTCCGCTCGCCGGCTACGACCTCCGGCTTTGCATTTTGTACAAAACGTTCGTTCCCCAGCTTCTTGTCGACGGATTCCAAAAAGCCTTTCAGATAGGTCAGCTCTTTTTGGAGCTCATCTTTCTGGTGACCGGTATCAACCCCTTTTTCGGCGGCAATGTAAAATTTATCCTTGCCCGAGACCACTGTCAGGGCGCCTGGAACTATTTCCTGCGTGATAGAGGCATTCCGGGCATTCACCTGGCGGACCAGTATGGGCAGGACCTCTTCATAAGCCGTACCTTGCGCGGACTGGATAGAAAGATCTATCGAGTCCTTAGGCTTGATCTGCGCCTTGATACGGGCGTCCCGGATGGCGGTGATGGCTTCCTTCAACAGCATGCCTTGCGCAAGGACAGCCGTATCGGGCTTTTCCAGGGCGGCATAAGGACGGACGCAAAGGTCATCTGTGCGCTGCTCTAATAAATGATATATCTCTTCCGTTACAAAAGGCATAAAAGGATGCAGCAGCTGCATCAATTGTCCAAAATAATCGACCGTATGGCGATAGACCGCCGCATCGATGGGCTGTTCAAAGCCGGGCTTCACCCATTCCAGGTACCAGCTGCAGAAATCATCCCATATCAGTGAGTACAACACTTTCAATGCTTCGCTCAGCCGGAACTCCTTATACAGCTCTTCGATCTCCGCCCGGGCTTCCCGCAGCCGGTGCCCGAACCACTTGATCGCAAATCCTGCATCGGCCGCCAGGGCGCTCCCTTCTTTCTGACGTCCTTCCCAGCCCTTTACCAGCTTGAGCGCATTCCACATCTTGTTATTGAATTTGCTCCCCTGTTCGAGAGAGCTCTCGTCGTACAGCAGATCGTTGCCGGCAGGGGAGGAGATCATGATGCCAAAGCGAAGCGCATCCGCCCCGTATTTGTCCATCAGTTCCAGGACATCGGGCGAGTTACCCAGGCTCTTGCTCATCTTTCTTCCCTGCTTGTCCCGTACCATACCCGTAAAATAAACGTCCCGGAAAGGAATGCGTTTTTCCATGGGAATATCATCCTTGTAGAAATAGAGTCCCGCCATGATCATACGGGCTACCCAGAAGAAGATGATATCCTGTCCCGTCACCAGAACAGAGGTGGGGTAGTAGTAGGATATCTCCGGATTGCCCGGGTCCGTGACCCCTTTAAATACTTCTATTGGCCATAGCCAGGACGAGAACCAGGTATCCAGCACATCTTCATCCTGTTTCAGCTCGTCGATGCTGAAGGAGGGGGCCTTGAACAGCCGGTAAGCCTCCTCCCTGCTGGCGGCTACCTGGAAAGTGCCGTCGGGTGCATACCAGGCAGGGATCTGCTGTCCCCACCATAGCTGACGTGAGATACACCAGTCCTTTACATTCTCCAGCCAATACTTATAGGTGGCCAGGAATTTATCTCCCGGATGAATGCGTATATGCCCTTCCGTTACTGCCTTCAGGGCAGGCTCGGCGAGATCTTTCATCTTTACGAACCATTGTGTGGAGATGCGGGGCTCTACGACGCAGCTGGTGCGCTGAGAGAACCCGATGCGGGTCATATGTGTCTCTTCCTTTACCAGCAGACTTTCTTGTCGCAGCTTGTCCACGACGGCCTTGCGGGCGGCAAACCGTTCCATGCCTACAAAGACCCCGGCCGCGTCGCTGAGCGTGCCATCCGGGTTCAGGGTATCGACGATGGGAAGCCCATGTTTCAGCCCCAGGTTGTAGTCATTGATATCATGAGCGGGCGTAACTTTCAGGGCGCCGGTACCGAACGCAGGATCCACGTATTCGTCAAAGATGATGGGCACGCGGCGGTTGACCAGCGGTATGACGGCGAACTTGCCTGCCAGACCCTGATAGCGCTCATCGGTAGGATTTACACAGACTGCCGTATCCCCCATGATGGTCTCGGGACGCTGTGTCGCAATAACGAGGGAAGGCGGCATCTTTGCGTCCGTGTCCGGAGTGCCGTCGGCATTGACGATCTTGTATTGCACATAATATAGCGTACCCTGTTCTTCTTTATACTCTACTTCCTCATCGCTGAGGGCCGTCTTTGCCTGTGGGTCCCAGTTGATCATCCGGGCGCCCCGGTAGATGAGCCCATCCCTGTACAGGTCTATGAAAATGCGGATAACAGAGGCATAATAGTCAGGGTCCATGGTGAAGGCCACCCTGTCCCAGTCCACGCTGCAGCCCAGTTTCCGTATCTGTGAGTAAATGATGCCGCCATATTTGTCCTTCCATTCATAAGCATATTTCATGAACTCCGGGCGGGTCAGCTGGTTCTTGTCGATGCCCTGGTCTTTCAGCATTTTTACGACCCTGGCTTCCGTGGCGATGGAGGCATGGTCACTGCCGGGCACCCAGCAGGCATTATAGCCGCTCATACGGGCTTTTCTTACCAGGATATCCTGGACAGTC
>DASZWE010000662.1:0-11057 GCA_035546735.1 Puia sp. | reverse complement strand
CCGCACGTGCCCGCACCGCATTCAGATCAGCCAGCGCACCCGCCAGGTCGTTGTTCTGCTGCGCCCGCGCCTCCGCCCTGATCAACCACAATTCCGCGATCCGGATGACATATCCCGGGTCCGTTCCATTACTCTGCGGATACAATACCCCCAGCACCTTCGTACCCGAAATGCTGATCAGCGCGCTCCGGCTCCCTCCCACCGTTGAATCCGTCACCAGCTGCCGTACGGAGTCGTTCGGAACATAGTTGCCGCCTGACTTCCAATTGCTGAACATCGGGTTAGGATAGGTAGTGCTGTAAGACAGCTCGAAGACGCTCTCCGTCGTATTGGTCCTGGTAAAGAAAGTATTGTAAGGCGTCACCAGCTTGTAATTAGCGCTGTCCGCTATCAGCTTCCCCGCGTCCGTTTCCGCCCGCGCCCATTGCCTCAGGTACAGTTCCAGTCTTGCCCGCAACGCCCACACCGTCTTTCGCGTAGCCCGGTCGCGCACCGTCGTCACAGGCAGCAGCGGCTCCGCCGCATTCAGATCGCTCAGCGCCTGTGCATAGACATCCGCCTGCGTGCTCCGGACCTTACCCAGCTTGTCCGACACTTTCAGCGTGGGCTCCAGGAACAGCTGCACCCCTCCGAACGTCCGGGCCAGATCGAAATAGGCCAGCGCCCGTATAAAATAGCCTTCACCTAGCAGCTGATTACGATACGCCTGCGTCAGCTCAGCATCCTTGATGTCCGGCACTTTCGCAATGACGAAATTGGCCTGGTTGACGACTTTATAAATAGCGGCCCACACCGTCTCCAGGTCATTGTTATCCGCCGTCAACGTATGATAGAGGAATTGCAGCTGGCTGGCGCCGGACTGCGTATAGGTCAGGGCATTGCCCGAAAGCAGCGCATCGAACTGAAAGGTCGCTCCATAATACCCCGACGCGGAAAGGCTCCGGTATGCGCCTCTTACCGCATTTTCCGCGGAAGCCTTGTCCGTAATGGTCTGGTCGTCCGACACCGCATTGGTCGGCTGCACGTCCAGGAATTTATGGCAGGAGCCGAATACGATCAATAACAAGATGATATAGCTTTTTTTCATGTTAAATTCTTTAGAGTGTTACGTTAATGCCTACCTGTACGCTCCGAGGCTGCGGCGGCGTACCCTGGTCCAGACCTGGCGCATTTTGGTTATTGCCCACATTGATCTCGGGGTCGGGACCCGTATATTTGGTCAGCAGCCACAGGTTCGTCGCTACTACATATACCCGCAGCGTCTCCAGCTTCCATCTTTCCACGAGTTCCGAAGGCAGCGTATATCCAAGGGAAAAGGTCTTCAGCCGCAGGAAAGAGCCATCCTCCAGGAATCGGCTGTTCTGCTCGATGAGATAGTTATTCCCCACGCTGGTAACCCTCGGCACATCCGTGATCTGACCCGGCGCCGTCCATCGCGCCAATTGACTCCTGGTGATAAACCGCCCCGCAAAGCCGCTCGAAGGCTGCCCCTGCTTCTCTCCGAGAAATCGGTTGTAGTTGATCAGCTTGTTGCCGTATTGAAAAGAAAAGAATACCCCCAGATCATAACCCTTATAGCTGAAATTATTGGTGATGCCGCCAAAGAACTTCGGCATCGCATTGCCGATGATCCGCCTGTCCGCTGTGGTCAGCGTTATATTCTTGCTGTAGGTCGGCGAATAAGAAGTCTTACCATCCGCCGTCCAGAACACGGAATTGCCCGTCTGTGGATCCACATACAGCTGCTGGTACAGCCAGAAAGAATACATTGCATACCCCTGCTGGTCGATCAGCCAGTTCCGGCTATAGAAAGAGATCGGCGTCTTCAGCCGGATGATCTTGTTGTAATTGCCTGAAACATTGAAATGGGTCGTCCACTTGAGGTCCTTGCCCTGGATATTCACCGTGGAGATCGCAAGCTCATAACCTTTATTGCTGATCTCTCCCGCATTGGACAGCTGCGCCGTATAACCCGTGGAAGAAGGCACCGGAAGGTTCAGCAAGGCATCCCGCGTACGTTTGGAATACAGGTCCAGCGAAATATCCACCCGCCCCTGTAAGAGGCCCAGATCCACACCGGCATTCAGCTGCGCCGTGCTCTCCCATTTCAGATCAGGGTTGGCCAGCTGCAGAGGCGCCGTACCCGCCTGGTCCCCACCGCCTACATTATTGGGATAGCCCGCAGAGCCTGTCCAGAGCCCCTTGGCCGCAAAATCATTGATCCCATTCTGATTGCCCGTAATACCATAGCTGACGCGCAGCTTCAGATTGCTGACGGACGATACGTTCCTCAAAAAACCTTCCTCCTTTAAACGCCAGGCAACGCCCACGGCGGGAAAATAGCCCCAGCGATGATCTGCGCCAAACTTGGATGAGCCATCCGCCCGTACCGTAGCCTCGATAAAATAACGGCCCTGGTAATTGTAGTTCACGCGGGAGAAAAAGGATGTCAGCGTGTTCTTCGACGCATCCTCAGCGGCCGAACGGTTGGCGGCGGCCGATATCAGCTTGTAGGCGTCGCTGGGAAATCCCGTGCCCGCTATATAGCTCGCATAATAATTGTTGCCTTGCAGCGTATTGCCGATCAGCAATCCAAAATTGTCCTTGCCCGTGAGACCGCTCGAATAGGACAGCGTCTGCTCGTTGACCCATCCCGTCTGCTGGATCATATTGGACTTCGCCTCTCCTGCCGTAGCCGAACCTATCTGCGTCTTTGAATTATAGTATTCCCATTCATGATAGTGGTTATAATCCAATCCCCAGCTGCTGCGGAACTTCAATCCCGGCAATATTTCGGCATCCAAATAGAAATTACCTATATATCGAAGGCTTGTGGTCCATTGCGCGGGGTTTTGCACCAGCACCTGCGTATTGTCGAAATTGGCCCACCGCAAAGGATTGCCGTTGGAATCATTGGTCGGCAGATAGCTTGGCGTCTGAAGGGCGGATTGAAAGATTCCCGCATCCGGACCATTCCCATCCCTTAGCTGCAGCCGCTTGGTACGGGAGAATAAATTGCTCACGCCAATCTTCACCCGGTCCCCCAGCTTCGAGTCCAGGTTGATCTTAAGTCCGGCCCGTGTAAAATTCGCAGGACGGATCACAGCTTCCTGGTCCGTATACGACGCGCCTATATAATAGCGCGTCGCAGGACTTCCCCCCTGGAAAGACAGATCATAGTTCTGTAAGGGCGCCGTACGCAGCACCTGGTTCATTCGTGTGTCGGAGTAAGAGCCCTGATCGGAAGGGTTGCCCCTATAGGTCGTCGCGCCGGGATTCCAGCTCCCGTTAGGCGCCCGTTGAAAAGGCTCGTTGGCCACCGTCTGGTTGAGGTTGGGATCATCGATACCCGAATTAACCCACGTCTCGTTGGCGATGAGGGCGTGCTCCGGGCCGCTCGTCACCTTCCACATCCTGCCCCAGTTCACGGAAGCAAGACCATAAGAAGTATTGAACGATATTTTCCGCCGCGCATTGAACCCGCCTCGCTTCGTGGTAATGATCACTACCCCATTAGCGCCCCGTGAACCATAAATAGCCGTCGCCTCCGCATCTTTTAATATCTCAATGCTCTCGATGTCCCCGGAATTGATATCCGCCAATGGCGAGGTCGTCTTCTCTCCCAGGTTGACAGGACCCGCTACTCCATTGCCCGAAGGGCTCTGGGATGATAGCGTATTGCTGTTGATAAATACGCCATCAACAATATATAAAGGGTCATTGCTCGCATTGATGGAAGTAGAACCGCGTACCCGGATCCGAACTCCCTCGCCAGGCACACCCGATTGGGAATTCACCTGCACACCCGCCGCCTTGCCCTGCAGCTGGGCGTCGAAGCTGGCCACAGGCACCTGTTTGGTCTCCTCCGCATTTACCTTCACGATACTCCCGATGAGGTTCTTGCGTGTCTGTGTCCCATACCCCACCACCACCACGTCATTCAGCTGACTGCTCGACTCCCGCAGATACACCGGGACAGAGCTCGTGCTGATAACGGTATCCTGCTTTGTCTGATATCCTACGAACGACACCACCAGCACAAACGGAGGCTTCTGACCCGTGACGAATTTAAACTCGCCATTCTTGTCCGTCACTACCTCATGCGTGGTCCCGATGATATGCACCGTAGCCCCCGGCAGGGCCAGCCTCGTCCGGGCGTCATATACCTTCCCCTGAAATGAAATATTATTGTTGTTCTGAGCCTTTAACCCGCTGACCACGGCCAGCATCACGCTAAATAAATATAGATATGCTTTGTTCAAACAGTTTGTTTTGGCAACAGGTCTCCTGTAAGACCCGCAAAGAGCCTTATAAAAAAGAGGATGGTCACAAAAGAGTGGGGATTAACAACAATAAAAGTCGCCGCTGAAGAGTATATACCTGACCATCCGTTTTTTTTGCCCGCATCCATACGCGGCGGGAGAAAGAAGCTGATTCATGAGCCTTATGTTGACTGATGGAAATGAAAAAAACTACGGTGGTAATAGTTTATTCTTATTAGTCTACTAATTTAGTAGGGTAAAATTAAACAGCAGTTCTCGAATCTCCAAATTAATTTTTTACTTTCCCGCTCTGCACAAGATACAACCCCGCTATCACCAACGCCATCCCCGAAATAGTATAAAGACCGATGGGCTCCTTCATCACCACATGGGCAATGAGAAACCCGGACACAGGACAAAGGAACAGCCAGAAAGAAGCCCTGGCAGCATTGTCCCGAAGAAGATAAAGCCATAGCTGCACAGCGCCGATCGAAACAGGAATAGCCAGCCACAGCACGGCGCCAATACTCCGCATATCCCATACATTCCGGTCAGGCTTATAGGCCCACAGGGCAAAAGGTAATAAAAATATTCCCCCCATCAGCGTCTGCCACCCGTTTATGGTCAGCATGGAAAGATCATTCCAGGGCCGCCGGGCAAAATACAGGACACCCCCCGAATACGCCAGCATGCTCAACAAAAGGATCAGCAGCCCACCCGGTGTTGCGGAGCTGTTCTGTAACAAAGGCCAGGCAGCCAATACCACCCCTACGCTGCACAGCACCAGGCTGAACAGGGTATAAAGTTTTATACGCTGACGAAAGAACAAAGCCGATATAATATTGATAAACACTGGATTAGTAGCAACGGACAAAGACCCCAACCCCGGCGAGACATGCTGCATGGCCACCACATACAACCCCAGATAAATACTTATGTTCAATAGCCCATATATCGCCAGTTGCCCCCATTCCCCTCCTTTCGGCAACCTGACACGAAATACCACGTGGGCCGCCACCAGCATCAATCCCCCCGCCAGGAAGAATCGGGGGATGCAGATCGACAATGGCTGAACAGCCTGTAACCCCATTTTCGTAGCCGTAGATGCCGAAGACCATAATATCGCAAACAGGAACCCCGAAATAATTAACAAAATCCTTTTTTTCATCTACGATTCAATTACTTAAATTTATTATATGAAACTACCATCTTACCTCTCGGGCATACTTATGCTGACATCGCTCCTGGCGGGCAGCCTCGCCGTCCATGCACAGGATACAAAAAAGGATAAGGACGCAGAAAAAATAGTCCAGGTTAGAAATCTCGTGGATTCACAGAATTACATCTTTATCGCACAGTCGGCATCACCGATGAGCGGGCGTCTCCGGCAGCTTACACCGGATTATGATCTGAAAATAACAAAAAGCTCCATCGTCAGCTATCTGCCCTATTTTGGACGGGCCTACACGGCGCCCCTCGATCCCAGCAAGGGAGGCATCCAGTTCACCTCAAAAGATTTCGAGTACACCGCCACCCCTCGCGCCAAAGGCGGCTGGGATGTGCTGATAAAGCCGAAAGACTACCGGGACGTACAGCAAATGTCCCTCAGTATCTCTTCCACCGGCTATGCCACCCTTCAGGTCACCAGCACCAGCAGACAGCCGATCTCTTTCAACGGCTATATCCGGGCGCCCAAAAAACGCCGTTAGGGCAGCATCTCCGCAAACCTCCACGTCGTCCCATAATCCGGACGCAGCGCCTGCGCCGTTATAGTAGCCCTGAACATCTCTATAGGTATGGTCCCCTCATGCAAAAAAGCGTCGTGAAAAGCCTTGTCCGTCATCTTCCCTCCATCCACCATCTCATGATGTAACGCTCTCAATTGCAAACCGCCCATCATATACGCGATTTGATACAACGGACCATAATCCCCATGAAATGACCGCCGAACTTCCGACTCCGCGCTAAATCGCTCGTGCCCCACCTTCTCCACCAGGAAATCCACACACTGCGCCGGCGTCCACTTCCCAAGATGATAGTTCAACGAAAATATGATACGGGCGCACCGGTGCATCCTCCAGAACAATGCCCCGATCTTCTCCTCGGCGGTGGCCTGGAAACCCTTATCCCACAACAGCATCTCCCAATACAAAGCCCAGCCCTCCACCGAAAAAGGCGTATCAAAAAGCCACCGGTAGGATTTATACCGCCTGTTCATAAAACCCTGCAGATTATGCCCCGGTATCAGCTCATGAAAAACGGTAGCATGCGAAAACCCATAGTTGTTACTACGCATGCTCATCACCTTTATACTGTCCGGCATGTCGTTCGTCGGGAAGCCGATCAATATCGATTCACCCCCCAAAAAGAAAGGCGCAAAACGCTGTTCCTCGGGTGTCAGCATAAACATCCGCCACGCCTCCTTCGCCATAGGTGGAATAGTCACCAGATCCCTGCTTTCAATAAATTGAATGGCGCCTTCGGCCAGACTATCCACCATCTGAGGTTGCCCCCCCGGTAACGCATGATGTTCCTTTATCTTTTCCAGCGCCGCCTTCCAGTTATCTCCATAACCCAACGCAGCAGACGCTTTCTTCATCTCCACCTCGCACCAGCTGAACTGCTTGTTCGCTATATCCACCAGATCCTTCGGCCCATAAGGCACCATCTCATACTTCAGTAGCTCCTTTAATTTATCCTCCCCGATAGGATTCACCGCATCCGTCGCCTTTACCATCCCCGCCACATAAGCCCCATACGCCCCCAGCGCCGAATCAGCCACGTGATTAGGCCCCTTGACCCACCATGTATACGCAGGATCATATCCTTCATAAAAAGTCTCTACATCGGCAAGCCCTTTCCGGATGCTTTCCGTCACATCGACGATCATCTTGATCTGCGCCCTCGACAAAGGCACGTGCTTGTCCAGCCGCTGCCGTGCCAGCCTGATCTCATAATTCACACTATCCAGCGTACGAGCCATCAGCTGCACATCCGGTGTATGCCCCCTGCGACGCCTGATCTGTATGTCCATCAGATTTTGAGCATACGGCATCGCAAAAGCCACCGAGTCATACACCTTTTCCGCCTGGTCTATCTCCAGCAGGGAATGCTTTAGCGTACGCTGCCACAGGATATAGTCCACCTTGTCGGACCTGCTCAGACCGCCAAAGGACAATGCCTGCAAGCTCGCCAGCGCATCTTTGTGAAAGCGGCGCATGCGGGCATAATATTCCGGACTGTTGGGAAAGATATATACCTTGGAAAGATCCTCCATATCCGCCTCATAATGTGCGATCATGTCGGGGAGAACGTCAGACGGAGCCGGTGAGGCCACCACGCGCAGGGTTATAAAAAGGATAAAAGCCCCTAACCAGCAGCAATGTTTGCTCATGCAATTAATTTGCTCTAATATAGCTATTTTACTGCTGATAGCTGTCCGGGAAGGTTAGTCTTTTGTCACACTCCTGTACTTACTGGGCGACAGTCCCATCACCTTGGTGAATCGCTTGGAAAAATAATACGGATCGTCGAACCCCATGCTGAGCGCAATGTCCTTGACCGACTTGTCCGTAATACCCAGGTGCTGACTCGCCTTCTGCATCTTCATCTGGATAAAATATTCGATAGGCGCATACCCTGTCTTTTGCTTGAAGAGGCTGGAAAATCTCGAAGAAGAATAATTGTAGCGGTGGCTCAGCTCATTCAACGTGATATTCTCATTGATATGCTCCTGCATAAAGAGTATGGCGCTGTCGATACAATCCACCTGTCCCGATGAAGGGCTGAGGAAATGTTTCTCGTTATAAATAAACAGCGAGATAAAGTGAGAAAGACACATATTGGCGAACTGCAGGTTGTCGATACTATAACCCAGCTCCAGCGTCTTGTAAATCTTGGAGAACAGGCCCTCCATATCGCTGCTGTTACGCACCGCCTGCGGTTTGAAATGTTGCTGCACGACAGGCATAATATTGAAGTTCGGTAACAGCGTACCTCCAAAATGCAGCCAGTAGATGCTCCATGGATGCTCCTCGGTGCTGCCATAGGCATGCTCCACGTTCTGCGGGAGAATAAAGAATTCATTAGGCCCTGCTTCATAGCGCTTGTCCCCTATCTTATACCAGCCATGACCGTCTACACAATAGAAGAGGAAGTTCTCCGGCAACCCCTTCTTGCGGTAGGTATAATGCCCCTTCGCACGGGGATAATAGCCCAGCCCACAGATAAAAAGCTGCTTTAAAAGAATATTGTTCTGCACCCTGGATTTCAGCACGGACTTGGGTATCTCTATGCGCAGACGACCCCTCCCATGCCAGATATTCTTGTGCGAACCCGTTTTGTTCTCTTCCATTATCGTAATTTAGTGCTCCAGCAATTTCAGGATAAATTTAAACATGGTTTCGTTAAATATTTACCCTTACATCTGCTTTATTTGCCGCCCTTTAATAAAACTATGTCCCGCCTTAACCATCCTGCTCCTCCCTGCTCTGTCCGGTACCATTCTGGCCCAGACACCCAACATTGATCAGTACGACATTATATGGGATTCCCCCTCCAAAGACGCTGGCGGCTCCATGCCCTGCGGAGGCGGAGACATTGGGTTGAATGTATGGGTGGGCGACGGCGATCTGCTCTTCTACATTGCCCGCAGCGGCACATTTGATGAGAACAACAGCCTCCTGAAGCTGGGCCGTATTAGAATTAGATTAAAATCCCATCCGCTAAAAGAAAATGATTTCCGGCAGGAGTTAGTTCTCCACGACGGCAGTGTAGTCATTAGCGGTAGGGCTGGCAACGTCCCCGTAAAGATCAAGGTCTGGGTGGATGTCATGCGTCCCGTGGTACACGTCGGCATCGATGGCGATCACCCCTTGCAGGCAGAAGCTACATACGAGAGCTGGCGTACCGCCGACAGGATCATCACCGGCAAGGCGACGAACGGCACTTCCTACAAATGGGCGCCCCAGCATGCTCCCGAAGGCCATGTCATCGCTTATAAGGACAGCATCTCCTACCAGGGCGACGACGTATTGTTCTTTCATCACAACAAACCCGGCCTCACCGTATTCGATGTCACGGTCCGGCAGCAGGGACTGGACTCCGTAAAAGCCCGGCTCTTCGATCCCCTGAAGGATCTCTCTTTCGGAGGGCTGCTCCACGGCGCCAATATGCGCCCCAATGGGACCGTTCATGGCAAATACCTGGACACGGAGTTCACGGGCTGGCGCCTCATCAGCAAAAAGGCCGCCCGTCACCACGACATCGAGCTCTACCTGGCTACGACAAAGGACAGTCTCCAGCCCGCACTGGCAAAGCTCATCGCCGAAGCGCAGACCCATAAAAAAACAGCCCTGTCCGTCACCGCCGGCTGGTGGAAAGATTTCTGGAACAAAAGCTTCATCGACATCCCCCGATCTTCCCCCGCCCGGTCTTCCCTCACCGGGCAGTCAGCCCGCAACTACCAGCTCTTCCGCTATATGTTGGGTTGTAATGCCTACGGCCAATACCCCACTAAATTCAACGGAGGCCTTTTCACCTTCGACCCTTGCCTGGTCGACAGCAGTCTCCACGCTACTCCCGATTACCGCAAATGGAGCGGCGGCACCATGACAGCTCAAAACCAGCGACTCGTCTATTGGCCCATGCTTAGATCAGGCGACTTCGATCGGATGATCCCACAGTTCGAGTTCTATCTCCGTATCCTCCACAACGCCGAGCTCCGCACGGCCGTCTACTGGGGCCATCACGGCGCCTGCTTTACTGAGCAGCTGGAGAACTTCGGCCTCCCCAATCCCGCCGAATACGGATGGAACAGACCCGCCACCTTCGATAAAGGCATAGAATACAACGACTGGCTGGAATATGAATGGGATACGGTGCTGGAATTCTGTCTGATGATGTTGGAGACAGAACGCTACACAGGCAAGGACATTCATCGATACATTCCCTTCATCGGCAGCTGCCTGCGCTTCTTCGACGAACACTATCAATACCTCGCCCGCCTTCGAGGCAGAAGATCTTTGGATAGCAGCGGTCACCTCATTCTCTATCCTTCCTCCGGCGCAGAGACGTACAAAATGGCTTATAACTCCACTTCCACTATCGCCGGTCTTCATACGGTGCTTACGCGGTTGCTGGCCCTTCCTGCAGGCTATCTCGACGACAGCCAACGGAAAGAATGGACCGCCCTCCTCCATAGACTGCCGCCGATTAGTTTCCGGCAGATGGACGGTCACACCACCATTGCTCCGGCACAGGCATGGGCGCGTATCAACAACACCGAGCAGCCGCAGTTATACCCTGTCTTTCCCTGGGGCATATATGGCCTGGGCAGACCGGGCCTCGACACAGCCATCAATACCTATAAGTATGACACTGACGTCATAAGGACCAGCGATTTCACAGGCTGGAAACAGACAAACATATTTGCTGCCCGGCTGGGCCTCACGGGCGATGCCGCCCGCTACACAGGAGACAAGCTGAAGGATGGTCCCCACCGTTTCCCCGCCTTTTGGGGCCCGGGCTACGACTGGACTCCCGACCATAACTGGGGCGGCTCTGGCATGATCGGGCTACAGGAGATGCTTCTCCAGGACGACGGGGACAAGATCTATCTGTTTCCTGCCTGGCCGCGCGATATTGACGTTCATTTCAAATTATATGCACCTCACAATACGACAGTAGAAGCTACCTTGAAAGACGGGAAAGTTACCCAGCTGATAGTGACACCCCGGCAACGTGAAAAAGATATCTTTCGCTGTTTATAAAACATAATTTTATGCTCCCGGTCAC
>DASZWE010000661.1:0-4025 GCA_035546735.1 Puia sp. | reverse complement strand
GATGTCCTTTTTCTTTCCTCCCAGGAATCGATACAGCGGCTGCCCTGCCTTGCGGGCGGCCAGGTCATACAGGGCCATGTCGAAGGCGCTTTTGATGGTAGCGTTAAAGGCGGTGAACATATGCAGCTCGCCCATCCTGGCGGCGATGTCCTCCGCGTCCCTGCCTTTCCAAAGCGCTGCGAAGTCCTTTGCCATCTCGAAGCAGGTGGCCTGGGTCTCGCCCACGATCATGGGGAAAGCGGAGCATTCGCCTACACCATAATAGCCGGCGTCGGTATGGATACGGATAAAGATGTTCTGTGCATAGTGCATTGTCCCCGTGGCGATCGTAAAGGGATGCATAGGGATACTGAGCTTGTAGATATCGGTCTTGAGGATCTTCATATTATTGTTTAAAATTCGACGGACCGCCTTATCGGGGTCCTGTAAATCCCGGTCCAAAAACGGCTCTTCCGGGCTTTGCACCTGTGTGCTGACCGTCCTTCAGCACTTCCACCCCGTTGACGAACACGCCCGAAACGCCTGTAGCCAGCTGGTGAGGCTGCTCATATGTCGAGTTGGCCCGAACGGTGGCCGGGTCAAAGATCACTACATCGGCGTAATAGCCGGCGCGAAGTTCGCCTCTTTTTTTCAATTTCAGGCGTGCTGCCGCCAGTCCGCTGAGCTTATGGATAGCTTCTTCCAGCGGGATGACCTTTTGTTCCCGTACGTAGTCGCCCAGTAGATGGGCTACGTTGCCATAGGCACGGGGATGTGTGCTGCTTTTCAGAAAGACGCCTTCGGGCGCCATGCTGGCCGCATCGGAGCCAAAGGTCATATAGGGCAGGCGAATCTCCTTTTTTACATTGTCCTCGCTCATCAGGAAATAAATGACCTCTATCCGGGAATGGTCCTGTATGACGAGGTCGATGATGGTCTCTTCGGGGCTGGTATGGCGCATCCTGGCTATTTCGCTCAATCTTTTACCGGTGAGATATTTCAGGGAATCCTGTTTAAAGCCTACGCAAATGATGTTGTCAGCACCCGAGCCCAGGTACAGGTTCTCCCAGGCGTCGGTAGGGGTTGTCATGTCCCTGATGGTCTTTTTGCGTATGACGGGGTCCCTGAGCCGTTGGATCCACTTGTCGAGACCGCCCTCTTGTACGGAGGGGGGCATGGCGGCGTCGAATCCTGTGGCGCCGGCGGTATAGGTGTACATACAGGCGGAAATGTCCAGTCCGGCGGCCCGGGCGCTGTCGATCTTTGCGATGAGGGCGTCCATTTTGCCCCAGTTGTTCTTTCCAGCTGCCTTGAGATGATAGAATACGGCGGGAATATGGGCCTCTTTTGCGATGTGGATGAGCTCGTCCGAGGCCTGGAGCAGCCGGTTGCCTTCGCTGCGTATATGGGAAATATAGATCCCGCCGTAAGGGGCGGCGACCTTGCACAGCTCTACCAGCTCGTCGGTGCCGGCGTAAAATCCGGGAGCATAGATGAGGGCCGATCCGATACCCATAGCGCCTTGCTCCATGGCCTGTCTGACGAGAGCCCGCATTTTATCGAGTTCGGCCGGTGTGGGGGCTCTATTGGCGTCTCCGAGCACGTTCTCCCGGATGGTGCTGGCGCCTACGAAGGAGGCTACATTGGTGGATACGCCTTTGTGCTGGAGGTAGGTGAGATAATCTTTCAGGGAGGTCCATTGGATCTTGTATTTGATATCGCCCTCTTGTTGCTCTTCTATCTTTTTCATAGTGTCGGTAAGGGGGCCTTCGGAAGAGCCTTCTCCGAATACTTCCAGGGTCACTCCCTGCCGGATAGCGCCCATGGATCTGCCGTCCTGCAGGAGGGAGGTGACCGACCAGCTTTGCATGTCGATGAATCCGGGGCTTACGGCCTTGCCGGTGGCGTCGATGTCGTGCTGCCGGGCGGTGGCGTTGGTGCAATCGCCGATAAAGGCGATGGTGTCGTCGTTGATGGCTATGTCTCCCTTTATGGGCGCGTGGGCTGTGCCGTCGTAGAGGATGCCATGGCGGATGATGGTATCGTAGGATGGTTTGGTGTGGCAGGCGGCCAGGAGTGTAATCACTGATAACCAACTATATTTTCTCATGCAGGGGATTTGCTCAAATATAGTGGAAATATCAGTCGGGAGAATTTTGATAGATGTCAGCTGTTTTCGGCAGCTTTTAGAGATCTCATGAAGCGCTCGGCCTGTTCTTTTGTTCTTATGATCTTATGCAGAGAAGAGCCGTTGCGAACGGCACTGCGGGGTTTAATATCCTTTCTGCCGTAGCGTTCTGCTCTTTCGATCAGTTCTTTGATCTTTTGTGCAACTTCGGGAGGTATCATAATGAGTAAAATATTATTTAGGTGTATGTAAAGTTAGAAAGAAAATGGCCTTGAAAAATTTATTTTTTATTCATGTTTTAGGTTGAAAATAAAGTAGTTGTACATAAGATTAGACATGATACGCGTGTCTTTTCCTATTTTTTCAGTTCCCGGCAGAATGTCGTTGAAATCAAACGGGTTGTCATATTGATTTTTGCCAAAACGGCTTATCCTCACATAATATTTAAGTCCGTATACATCAATAAACTTATTTAGGTAGTCGAAATTCTTTTGTAAAAAACGGTAGTATAGATATGCTCTGGCGTTGGTAGATCCATCGATGCCCAGATAGTGATGATCATTATGGGAAAGATAGGTAAGGCCAGCCAAAAGAATGGAAGAGAAAACTTTCGAATAATCCTTATGCTGGATCTCCGCCTTGTCATCAATTTTTCCTTTGTCGTTGACGGGGCCAAAAGCAAGATTATAAACAGTGGGGACCAACTCATGGGGCTGTCTGCTGATCTCTACTTTCAATGGCATGAAAGACCCATCCTGCAACTCTGTCTCAAAGGTGCTGACCCGCAAGTCGTTTGTAATAGGATCGATATGATAGGCATTGTTAAAATCCAACTTCACCGCTACTGCCATGCTAATATCTTTAGTAATGCAATTTACACACTCCGTGAGATATGATCGGGAAGAAGTTTTTATCCTTTTAACATAGTTTAAGATTCTTCTTACTTTTGCCCGCAAATCAGGTTTTGTACATATGATTACAGACCCCGGAGCTGTTTCTTTCGACAACACTGAGAATGCATTTGAATACAAGTCGGACAAGGAGCTAAAAAAAGCGGCCTTTTTATTTTCCAGCATGGGAAATGCTACCCTGGTAAAGCTCGGAACTAAGCTTACACCCTGGATGATCCGGTCGGGGCTGCCGGTAAAGGGGCTGATACGTGATACCATATTTTCACAATTTGTAGGAGGGGAGACGCTGGAAGAGACGGCGGCTGTAGCCCATAAGCTGGGCGAATACCGTGTACAGGTGATCCTGGACTATGGGGTAGAGGGTGGAGACGAGGGGGAAGAGGGGTTCGACCATGCCTGTAGCGAGTTTATCCGGGTGATCGACTATGCGGCTACACAACCCAATAGACCGTTCATGAGCGTCAAGGTGACGGGGATCGCCCGCTTTGGCCTGCTGGAGAAGCTGGATCGCGGGGTAGGGAGTCCGGAAGAGGGGGGTAGCCTCATGAAGCGGTATGCCCGGGCTATCGAGGCCCTGACGAACAGGGAGCGGGAGGAGTGGGACCGGGTGCAGCAGCGGATGGAGCGTATCTGCCAGGCGGCGGCCGACCGGAAGGTAGGGGTACTTATCGATGCGGAAGAGACCTGGATACAGGACCCGGTGGATGTGCTGACCGTTTTGATGATGGATAAGCTCAACCGGGACGGCCGGGTGACGGTATACAATACCATTCAGCTCTATAGACATGACCGATTGAGCTTTTTGAAGGATTGCCTCGAAGCCGCTCAACAGCGGGATTTTATATTGGGAGCCAAACTGGTGAGGGGCGCCTATATGGAGAAGGAGCGCAAGCGGGCGGAGGAAATGGGGTATGCTTCGCCGATACAGCCGGACAAGGAGTCTTCGGACAGGGATTACAACCGGGCCCTGGAATTTTGTATCGGGCACCTGGACAGGATCGCCCTGA
>DASZWE010000660.1:0-17984 GCA_035546735.1 Puia sp. | reverse complement strand
CGTTGCCGGGCAAGGCGCCCGTGGGGGTCCGCATCCTTGGCGTGCTACAGCGTATTGCTTTGGCGTATTGTTTTGCATCGTTGATCGTCTACTATGGAAAGCCACGGCTGGCGCTGGTGACAGGGATGGTGATCTTGTTGGGATATTGGGCGTTGTGCCTGGCTGCCGGAGCGACCGGGGACCCGTATAGCCTGCAAGGGTATTTTGGAACCGCTATTGACAAGGCGGTGCTGGGAGTGGCGCATATGTATAAAGGAGAGGGAGTCCCGTTTGACCCGGAAGGTATCGCCAGCACATTGCCTGCCATTGTACAGGTGATCTTCGGATACCTGGTCGGTAACTATATTATCCACAAGGGGAAAACCTATGAGATGATCGCCGGGCTGTTTGTGGCGGGCTGTGTACTTATTTTTACCGGATTCAGCTGGGATATGGTATTTCCCATCAATAAAAAGATATGGAGCAGCTCGTTCGTAGTGTATACGACCGGGCTTGCCATCCTGGTGTTGTGTGTGCTGATGTATGTCATTGAGATGAAGGCTGTGAGAGGCTGGTGGAGCAAGTTCTTCAATGTGTTTGGGAAGAATGCTTTGTTCATCTTTATGATCAGCGGGATATTGCCGAGGCTGTATGGACTCCTGCGGGTGAGCGGATGGACCTATTCCCATATTTTTTCACCCTTATTTGGCCCGATGAATGGGAGCCTGCTGGATGCCATAAGCACCGTTCTGACCTTCTGGGTGCTAGCCTATCTGTTGGACAGAAAGAAGATCTATATAAGAGTTTAAATATATTCCCATGTGGACAAACCGGAGACAATTTATCAAGATGGCGGGCGCTGGCATTCTGGGATGGGGTTTTCTGCCGGCGATACCGGGATCATACGAGGCGGGTGAGATCACCGCTACAGATCATTTTCCACGTTCGAGCCCCGAGAGCCAGGGCGTCCGGTCACAGGCGATCCGTCAATTCCTGGCGGCTGCCAATGCCTCGGGTATCAGCTGGCATTCCTTTATGGTGCTGCGTCATGGGCATGTCGTGGCGGAGGGTTGGTGGAAGCCGTATGAATCGCGGTTTGTACATTCGCTCTATTCTTTATCAAAAAGCTTTACCAGCACTGCTATCGGTCTATTGGTGAAGGAAGGGAAGCTGGATATTCATTCAAAGGTGATCTCATTTTTCCCGAATGATCTGCCTTCAACGCCCGGCGAGCATTTGCAGCAAATGACCGTGCGGAGTCTGCTCACCATGAATACCGGGCATGCCAGGGATACGATGCCGGTGATGAGGGCTTCGAAAGAGAGCTGGGTGCGGACGTATCTGGCGCAGCCGGTGGAATTCGAGCCGGGGAGTCATTTTCTTTACAATACGGGGAATACCTATATGCTTGGCGCCATCGTGCACCGGGTGACGGGGCAGACGCTGGAGCAGTATCTTACGCCGAGGCTTTTTCAGCCATTGGGTATAGTGGGGTATGACTGGGAGGTTTCTCCCCAGGGGTTGAATACGGGGGGATATGGGCTGCGGATAAGGACGGAAGATATTGCGAGGCTGGGACAGCTGTATTTGCAAAAGGGGCGTTGGAATGGAGAGCCGTTGCTAACGGAAAGCTGGGTGAATGAGGCTACCAGCTATCAGACTGCGTCGCAGGTGAATAATGGGGATTGGTCGCAGGGCTATGGCTACCAGTTCTGGCGGTGTACACATGGGTTTTACAGGGGAGATGGCGCATTCGGTCAGTTTTGTATCGTCATGCCGGAGCTGGATGCAGTGGTAGCGGTGACGGGGCAGAGTCCGGATATGCAGCAGTCGATGAATATCATATGGGATCATTTACCGGGAGGGATGCAGGGGAGCGCATTGCCGGAGGACGCTGCCGAATGGGCTGCGTTGAAAAAAGAGCTGGCGGAGCTGGAGCTACCGGTGGCAAAGGGGGGCGTGAAAAGTAGTTTGATGTCGGGCCTCAATGGAAAGAATTTCATTATGAAGGAAAATGAGCTGGGTGTGAAAGTGATGCTTGTGATGTTAAATGATAATATGGGGCAATTGGTGGTGGCGACGAGCGATGGCAGTACGATCATAAATTTTGGGTGGGAAAGCTGGGAGCTGCAGGACAAGCGGCAGGATTATGTGTTGGGACTGAAGGAGATGTTCCCCATGCCTTCGCGGATCGCAGGGACGGGGACGTGGGTGGATGATCATACGTTGCAGGTGAATGTGCGGATGGTGGAGGGGATATTCGGGGACAGGATCACCTGTGTGTTTGACGGTGATACGGTGAAGGTTGGATTTTTGAACAGCGTCGCGGAGACGGCAAAGAATAAGCCGGAGGATATGAGAAAAGCATTGGAAGGGAAAGTAGGGTAGGGAGGATAGTTATTAAAATAGAGGCGAGAGATCTTTTTTCTGCCAGACATTTTCCGCCAGGGCGGCAGTGCGTTCATAGGTCTTGTTGAACAGGAAGGGGCCCATGCTGATGCGGCGTACGCCGAGCCGTTGAAGCGATTCCCAATCCGGCAGGCCGGGCATGGCCATGACGTTGATGGGAAGGGCGGTGGCGTTTACTACCTGTTCAATATCCTGTCTGTTGGTGATGCAGGGTACGAAGATGCCGTCGGCGCCGGCGTTTTCATAGACCTTTATCCGGGAAAGGGTTTCGGAAAGCGCGTCGGGCCTGTTCAGGAGGAACCCGTCCGTGCGGATGTTGAGAAACAGCTTTTTGTCCATGCGGCCGAGATGATCGACAATCGCTGTGACAATTCTCCCGAAGTGCGTTGCTTTTTGGAGTTCCCGGGTTGCACCGGCGATGGTGTCTTCCAGGTTGATGCCGGCGGCCCCCGCATCGATGAGCTCGTCGATGTTGGCCAGGACCTGGTCAATGTTCCGGCTGAAACCACCTTCCATATCGACGGTGAACGGGACGTTGAGGGTTGATACGACTCTTTTTGTCATGTGAACCAGCAGGTGGAATGGCAGTCGTTCCCCATCCTCATAGCCAAGGGCCGTGGAGAGGGCGTGACTTGAAAAGCCGACGGCGGGATAGCCGGCTATTTCCAGCATTTTTGCGCTATGAACATCCCAGCAATTAGCCAGCAGAAGAGGAGCAGCGTCCTGGTGCAGGTTTGCGAATCTTTGATAATTGTCCATTGTTTTTTCTACAAAGCTACCGTCACCGAACAGTCGAAAATTGTAAAAAAAGGAACTGGTTATTGCAGGAGCAGCTGGTTGACGGGGGAGATATTCTTCTGGTAAGCGGAGGGAGTGAGGCCGGTGAAGGATTTGAAATCTTTTATAAAATGGGCCTGGTCGAAATAGCCGCAGTCATAGGCAATGGCGGTGAGCGGCTGGTTGTTTTTTGCAATAAGCTTTAGGCTGAACTGGAAGCGCCGGATCTTTTGGAAGGAGATGGGGGTAAGTCCGGTGTGCTGATGGATCAGCTTGTTGAGATAGCGGGAAGTGATGCCGTGCAGGGCGGCGATGGCATTTATTTTGAGATCTGAGGGGTCTTGCGCCATGCTTTTCAGGATATGTCCGGCTTTGTCGATGCCAACTGATCTTTTTTCTGCTTTTGTCAATAAGTGTATCAGGGATGACTCCAGCAATGCAATTTTTTTTGTTGTGTCGGGTGTCGCCAGTAGCCGGGTATGCAATTGTTTGACGGGATTGCCCAGGATATCACCGAGATCGAGAACCTGGTCGTTGAGCGCGCTGATGTCCCCGCTGAGAAAGTAAGCAGTCGAATGGGGGTAGAACCGGATGCCCAGCATGGTATGCCGGCCGGTGGAACGAATGGTGAGAGGGCGCGTGATCTGTCCCCAAAGCTCGATCGGGGGATTCGGTTTGTCATCGGTCCACCAGGCGCCTTCGCCAAGATTAAAGATCATTTCCATATCTCCGCTGGGAAAGACAGTGTCCACAAAGGGGGCATCCGATGTGGAATGAAAGAGATAATAATGCCGGATGTATGGCTTTAGTATCCCCGAGGGAGGGAAGTGAGTGAACTCCATGGATTGAAAGTACGGCTTTTGCCGATGTAGTGCAAGGTAGGCTGGCGGGCGGGGATGGAATTGTAAAAAAAGGAACTTACTTTTTTTGGATAGGGCTGAGGACAGCCCTCAAATTTTTGATAATCAGTTATTTATGTGGAAGGATGGATGCTTTTAAATAAAGTGGATACAACTCTTTCTGGCGGGGCTGGCGCCCGTAAAGCGCAAGGCCATTGCCGACGAGGTCCTGATCGAGGGCGGGTCGATCGAAACGGCCGAGGTCGATGCACTCGATGAACAGGCTGTAGAGGAGCACATGAATGAAGTAATTAAGAAGGCCGGGAGGGTCGACATTTCATTCAATGCTATCGGTGTTTCTTCGAAAGATGTCCAGCACACGCTGTTTGTAGATCTGCCGGTGGCGAATTTCTCCTATCCGATAGTGACCTATACGGAATCCCACTTCATAACTGCCAAGGCTGGGGCAAGGCGTATGATAAAGTGGGGGCATGGGGCAATCATCATGCATACGGCCAATCTGAGCCAGGTAAATGCGCCTATGGGGGCGGCAGGGGACCCGCCCTATTGACCGGGCTATTGGCTTTTATGAACAGGCTATTGCGTTGACGAAATCGAAGGTGGAGGCGGAGACATTGCGGAGGGAGGTCAGGCGATTGATGGGGAAAATTTGATTTTCAACCTATTATCTTTTCAGGTGGACCTGGCCCCCATTGGGGGCTTTTTCTTTTTTTATTTGTGGGTGCGGACGTGACTAAAGCGTCTGTTCTTTATGGATATGGGTAAGATCACGGGAAGGCCGAAGAAGGCGGTGACGAGGGATAAGAATATAGGGTTCTTTGTTACCAGGGAGCAATATTTCATTATTCAGGAAAAGGCTGCTGTGGCCGGGGTAAATATTTCCGACTATATGCGTAAGGCGGCTGTATTTGGAGAAGTGCGTTCGTGCTGGGCGCGTGAAGAAAGGGACATCTTTAAAAAGATGGTAGGTATGTCCAATGACATACATGAGCTGGTGACGATGGCCCGGCGGGAGGGGGCGGTGCAGTGTGTGTTGTATTTTGAGCGATACGGGAAGCAGATCGATGAGGCGTTAAAACGGCTGGGTAATGCTAAGTAAGGTCTTTATAACGGGTAAGACCTTCAGGCAGACCTGCCAGTATGTGTGTCAGGACCTGGTACGGGCGGAGGTGCTGGCCGTGGAGGGAGTGCGTGGGCATGATCACCGGCTGATGGCGGAGGATTTCGAGCTACAGCATCAATTCTGGCCGGAGAAGGAAAAGCCGGTGTTCCATGCATCGTTGAGCTTTCCCCGGGGAGAGGTATTGGGGAATGACCGTATGGTGCTGATCGCGCGGCAATACCTGGATGAGATCGGGATGCGAAATACGCAGTATGCCGTTGTCAAGCATGTGGACAAGCAGCATTTGCACATGCATATTATAGCCAACAGGATTGACAATGACGGTCAGATCATTGGCAAGGGGCTTATTATCGAGCGGGGGATCAGGGCGGCTGAGAAGCTGACCAGGGAGCATCATCTACAACAGGAGACCCGCAAGAATCTTCATCTTACCAATATGGAGGCGTTGCATGAGCCGGATGCGAAGCGGTATAAGCTTTATCTGGCGATAAAAAAGCACCTGCCGCAATGTTACCGGATGGAGGACCTGGAAAAGCGGCTTTTACAGGAGGGGATTACCATGCGATACCGTCAGGATCCGGTGAGCGGGCAGCGGCAGGGTATCAGCTTCCGGATAGAGAATTGCAGTTTTGGGGGCTACCAGGTGGATCGTTCCTGTACGTTGAGGAAGCTGGAGGAGGCGTTGTCATTGCGGCAGGAGCAGGTGTTGAGGCAGTATGAAAGGCCGGGAGGTGAGAATTCGGCGCCGTGCCTGCCCGGAGATACGGAGCCCAGGCAGGTGGAACGGCTGGAGGAAGAGCAGGTACAGCGGCATGTGCACCGACTGCGACTGAGTTTGTAAACTTAATTAAATTATATGAATGAATTATTTGGACAGACAAATGAGGGGCCATCAATGAACGACGAAATATTGAGGGCACTGGTGAGTAAAGTAATGGGTCTTGCTGATTTGGCGAAGCAAATCGAGGGTCAGCTAAAAAAGTTGATGGAGGACATGGAAGAAGTGAGGGCGTTGAAAGAGCAGACGATCAGCCTGCAAAAGCAGGTCGAGGATTTGATCCAGAAAGAAAGTGAGGTGATGGGAGCGATCCTGCAGGCGACAGGAAAGATCGACCTGCCAGTGGAAAAGGTCGACCGGCTGCAGGGAATGCTGGAAAACCAGATCAAAATGTTCGGGCAACCGCTGGATAAGACAGTGCGGCATCAACACATCATGGGGAAGGCTTTTTGGGTATTGTTTGGGATGCTCCTGATCAGCTCGGGTGCGACAACGATGACGGTATGGCAATGGCGTCGTGCCGACCAATATACGGCAGATCAAATGAGATGGCGGGCTGTAAAGATGATGACTGATCCCGCAGTAATGAAGGTGGTCGATCAGCTGGAATCGGCTAGTGAGGCTGATCCAGAAGGTTTTGCCAGGGAGATCGAAGCGGAAGAGGGCCGGAGGGAGGATCTGACGAAGAACATGCTGAGAGAGCAGGAGGCTCGACGGAGGATCGATGAGCTGCAGAAGGAGAGGGTGAAGAAGTGACGATCTCTGCCATTCATTCAGCGATGTTCCAGCTCCCGTATCTTTTTATCGGCCATGGCTGCGATGGAACGCAGGCCTGCCATTCGGAAACGCTCGGCGAGGTTGGTGAGGATGGCTATAAGCTGATTGCGCTCGCCTTCGGTGTGGAATTCATAGAGGTCTTTGTTTTTGTAGTCGTTCAATTCCTGTGTCCAGGATGACTGTTTTTTGCCTGTGATAGCGAAGAGAAGATCGGCAATAGCATCGTATTTATTTGGCTTACTGAGGTTGAGTTTTTCCAGATGGGTGACCTGGGAGAGGAGGTCGAAGAGGATGAGCATCTGTTTTTTGGAGAAGACTCCTTTTGTTTTGCCCGGAAGAGCGGGCGGTTCGGAGGTGGGAACGACCGGCGCGGGTTGGTGGGGAATGGTGGTGTGGTGATGATGATATTCCTGTTGGAGTCGGATGAATATGTGGTTGTGGTTATCGGGTAGGGTGTCGAAGAAGAGTTCCCTGAGCTGTGTCATGGCTGTGTGAAAGGCCTGCGTAAAGTCGTTTTCTGCGTCTTCCAGGAATTTTGCCAGGATCTTCGCGTGGTCTTTTATAAGTGAGTGGTTGAATGTTTCGATCTCTACGGCCAGGTAATGTCGTCCTAATGTACAGATGCTATAAATAAAGGACATTGCCTTGGAAAGGGCATATTTGACGTTGTGGCTGGATCGATAGTGAAGGATATAAGCCTTTGGGAGGGGCATTGAGCGCAAGACGTGATCCGGGTCCTTTTTGTACAGCTGGTATAGCCGGTAGTGACCTAGCAGGCGGTGGGCCATGTCAAAGTTATACCAGCCTGACCACTCGAGGAGATAGCATGCGAGACGGCCTGTACGGCGGTTGAGGCTGTCCATCGTAGCGTATTTTTTGCCGGATTGCGGATGGAAAAGTGTCAGGTCGACCATAAGGAAGAGGTTTAATGTTTGTGAGTGCAGTTTATGGAAAGTTTGAATGCGGAAATGTTGACAAATGTCAACTCCTATGGGTGGTATTTTTTGTAGATCAGGAGACGATGGCGGAGGCGAAGGACCGGAAATTGTGAGAGCTATTGCTCCTCAAATTTTTCTTTTAAGCCTGCTCAGGGTTTCCTTACTTATGCCCAGGTAGGAGGCGAGGAGATTTTGAGGGACTCTTTGGACAATACCGGGCTGCGTTGTTTTCGTGTAAAGATAGCGTTCCCGGGCGCGCAGGCGTTGGAGGGCCGAAATGCGGCGTTCGTTGATGACATGGTATTGCTGGGTGAGTTCCCGACCGTGGTAATTGAATTCCGGATAATTATCGTAGATATAATATAATTGTTTATAGGTGATACCGAAGAGCAGGCTGGGCTCGATAGCCTGGATCGGCTCGAAGGTAGGAGTGCGGGAGAAGAAGCTGTCTACGGAGGTGATGACGTTGCCTTCGTCCATGAACCATTTGGTAGTCTGTTTTTTTTTCTCGTCTTCGTAGTAGCCACGGAGAATGCCCTTGCTGACGTAATAAATGTGGTTACTGACCCTTCCTTTTTTTAGGAGAAATTGATTTTTGCGGAGTTCGAATGCCTCGATGATGGAGAGAAGATGGTTGATGAGTGGTTTGCTCATGGGGCGGATAGCGTTCAGCATTGCGAGTAGTTCTTCCATGGTAGAATAGGGTTAAATGATGAGCATAAATATATGGAAAGTTTGGGACTTGGAGGTGGCACTCCCGGGCATGCTGGAACCAAGGAGAACCGGAGGAGTTTATCAGGGGGAAGATGTGGGATAATGGGGTGTGGAAATAATATGAAACAGAGAATTGAATCGTCAGCCATGTGGACTTTCCGGATCGGAGAGTGGAGGGCCCGGCTTTTCTGGCAAGTCAGGATCCACATCTGGGTTGACGGAAGGACTTTCCGGCCGGAGCGGCGGTTCAGGAGGTATCACGGGATCCCGGGTCGGCTCGGACTTATCTGGTTTGATGCCTGGCGGCTGTCCTGGTGCAGGTGAAGGTGGATTGATCATGGGAGAGGCATATAGAAGATAGCAGCAATAGAAGTGCCAGGTCATCCTTTCGGTAGACCAAGACTGAGGAGCGGCCTATCTGCTGTTCTAAGTAGAATCAATTATCTTAGCGTATGCAACAGCAAAATAAACGTCTTTCCTGCTCCTTGCCGATCTTACTCTTTTCTTTCCTGTCACTGAATATAAAGGCTGTATTTGCCCAAGCCCCCGTGGTCCGCACCCGCCAGGGGAGCGTCCGCGGCCTTTCGGAAAACGGCATCGCCGTCTTCAAATCCATCCCTTATGCCCAGCCTCCCGTCGGGCCTCTCCGTTATCAGCCTCCTGTACCCCATCGACCCTGGCCGGATACTCTCAACACAACCCAATTTTCTCCAGCAGCCCTCCAGCCTTTTGGTGTATCCATCACCGGGTCCGACGACTGTCTCTATCTTAACCTCTACACGCCCGCTATCGACAACCGCAAACGTGCCGTTGTCATCTGGGTGCATGGCGGCAGCATGACCGGAGGAACGGGCAAGACCAGGGACGGCCATGCCTTTGCTGATAAAGATGATATTGTTACCATCACTATCAACTACCGTCTTGGCGCCCTTGGGTTCTTATACCTGGGCGACCTGGATCCAACATACCGTCCGTCGGGGAATCTTGGCGTGCTGGACGTCATTGCTGCGCTCCGGTGGGTTCACGACAATATTGCCGCGTTTGGCGGCGACCCTACCCGTGTCACCGTCATGGGTGAGTCCGCAGGCGCCAAACTGCTGAGCGCCGTTATGGTTTCTCCTGCCTCCAAAGGTCTATTCCAGCAGGCCATCCTGGAAAGCGGAGCTGTCCAATGTATTCGCGATACCGTCACCGCAAAAAATGCCCGCACCCTGCTGCTCCGCCAGCTGGGCCTGCGACCCGACCAGACCCGTCAATTGATGACCCTTTCCCCCGACACGCTCATAAAAGCACAGGCCAAGGTTTGTGCCGGCATCGGGGGCAATTCTTTTTTCGGTCCTGTTTACGATGGAGTGACCATTCCGGAGGACGGCTACCAATATGCCAAGGACGGCAAGCTGTCCGGGATCCGCGTCATCATCGGCACCAATGAGCAGGAGGGGGCGGCTTTTGTCAATAGGGAAGCCGTTGGCTCCGACCCGGGCGCTTCTATATTTCAGCCTTTGTTCCGCTCCAATGCGCCCATGGCCAGTGCTTATTACCGGGCACAGCTGCGGACGGACAGCCCTTATATCGCCCTGGTGAAGACGTTGACGCAGTATATGTATCAGCTCCATTCCTATCGTTTTGCCAAAGCATTAAGCGGCGCCGGCGCCCTGGTCTATATGTATCGTTACCGCTATCAGAATGGCCGGGAGCTGGGAGCCCGTCATGGGGACGAGCTGCACTATATCTGGGGCGCTGCCCCGATCGCTGTTTCGGGCGACGATGCTGCCAAAAAGCAGCTGGCCAGGACCCTGCATGGCGCCTGGGTGGCTTTTATCAAGACGGGTGACCCGAATGGGGATGTGCTTCCGCATTGGCCGGAGTATAGTGATGGGAGTAGGAAGGTAATGGTGTTTGATAGCGTTGATTCTGTTGTCGGGTTGAAGGAGGTGTATGATGACAGGAAGTTTCCGTCGGCGGTGTTTGTGATTAAGTAAGTAACCAGGAAGTATCCATTTCTCCTCACTTAAAATTCCTTCCCCGGCCAGGGGGTCCTGTTCCCATCCTTGCCCTTCCATGCCCCATCCGGTTCGTCGCCCCGCGCCAGTGTCTCCACGGGAGCGTCTTCGTCATTGTAAGACGTCAGCAGTCCCAGCAGCGGATCCGGGTTATGACAGCGCTGTGCGATCACATGCACTACCTCGCCCTCGATCTGCAGGTGCCCCTCTACCATCAGCAGCTTTGCTCCGAGAATGGCCTTGCGGTATTCTTCGAACAGATCCCGCCAGACCACCAGGTTGAAGGCGCCTCCAGCTGCAGGCGGTGAATAATATCCTGATGGGTAGACATGACGACAAGTTGTGTAGCCTTAACTGACTAAATTCATTGGGGTCAAAAATGCTAAAAATATTAGTTTTATCGCACACACGCCTGGCGGGGAACCCGATTATTTTGCAGGCAGTGATGAAACGTGATGACAATGATGCATTTAGAGCGTATCATTGCCGGAAAAATTCGTACATTATCAGCACAATAACGACCTCCCCACATGAGCACCTCCAAAAAACTCAGAAGACAATTTCTAAAAGATTCTATTCAGGCATCCGGCTTAATGATGATGTCCCCTATAATCGGCAGGATCAAATTGGTCAAATCTGCCGAAAAGCCAAAGGAAATAGTCACACCAGTGAACCGCATAAAATTTGCAGTGATCAATATCGATCATCCCCATATTTACGGCATGACGGATGCCATTAAGAGAGGAGGCGGTCAATTGACGGCATTGTATGCCAAGCACCCCGATCTAACTGCCGCCTTTTTGAAAGCTTATCCGGAGGCGAAATTGGCGAAAAGTGAAAGCGAGATCCTGGAGGACTCTTCCATTCAATTAGTACTAAGTTCGGGCATACCCGATGAAAGAGCCCCGTTGGGTATCCGGGTGATGCAGCACGGGAAAGACTATTTAAGCGATAAGCCCGGCATTATCAGCCTGGAACAATTGGCTTCGGTGAAAAAAGCTCAAAAAGAGACCAATAAGATCTATTCCATCCTATACAGCGAACGGTTTGAAAATAAGGGCACTGAAAAAGCAAGCCAATTGGTCAAAGAGGGCGCCATTGGCCAGGTAATTCAAACGGTGAACCTGGCGCCGCATAGAATTCATAATAATATCGGAAAAACAGGATTGGCGGACAGGCCGGATTGGTTTTGGGACAAAAAAAGATTCGGGGGGATCCTTACGGATATCGGCTCTCACCAATTCGATCAGTATTTACATTTTACGGGGTCAACCGAAGCGCAGGTCCTTATGTCGCAAGTAGGGAATTTTCATCATCCGGACAAGCCTTTGTTCGAGGACTTTGGCGACGTTATGTTAAGCGGCAATGGCGGCACGGGCTATATCAGGGTTGACTGGTTTACGCCTGATGCGCTGGATACCTGGGGGGACGGAAGATTGACCGTACTCGGAACGGACGGATATATCGAAGTAAGAAAGAATACGGACATAGCCTCGGGGAATAAAGGCGGCAACCATTTATACCTGGTCAATAACAAAGAAATGGTACACATGGATTGCAACAATGAAGTATTGCCATTCGGCCCTCGCTTTGTCGACGACGTATTGAACAGGACGGAAACTGCCATGACGCAGGAACATTGCTTTCTGGTGACCGAATTGGCGTTGAAAGCCCAAAAAAATGCACGGTTTATACCATTGAAAAAATAACCCGGCAGGATGATCGTCCAAGTCAACACCCAACCAATGAAAAAGCAAACCAATCAAGCCGAAGGAAATTCCTGAGCAACGCCGCCAAAGCTTCTGTGGGAGCGGCCATCGCAGTCAATTTCCCCACGATAGTCCCGGCGAGCGTTTTGGGAAAATATTCCCCAGTTTAAAAGGGTATGCGAGCTGGTCCGGAATGGAAGGATCGGGGAGTTGAAAGCAGTGGAGGTTGGCTTGCCGGGTGATCCCGGGGGCGGGAAACGTTCTTGGACGGTATACAGCAAAATGGCCAGGCGTTGACGGCGGCGCAGAAGACGGCTATGAAGAATCCGGGGTATTAGGCGGCAAGAACAAATGAAAAGTTCTTTGAATTTGGAATTTGGAGCTTTGTAAGAGATGGGGGTCGGCCTTCCGGTATCTCCAAAGGCGGGTTAAAATAACATCGATAACGAGCAAATTAGCGGTGGTTGTTGGACGAAAATGTATCGAGCTTCGGATTATTATTTCTTATGCGAAAGGCAGGTACACCGATCATGCGGCATTCTATAAGGATCCGGAAGGAGATGGGACGATCCTACGGCTTTGGGACCAGGCAACCGATAATGCTCCTGTTGCTGCTTTCCCTTTTACTTGCGTGTAGCGCTAAAGCTCAATTGACGCTGAGCTCCCGGTATTTTACAGTGGCGCTTAACCGGAGGGGCTATATCACCAGCATGGTGAACAAGTCGGCGACTCCCCGACGGGAATTCAGCCCGGAAGACAAGCCTTCGCCACTCTTGTGTTTATACGACAGCAGGAAAAAACTGTATTATTACCCGGTGAATGCTGTTTACGACCGGGCCCGTGAAACGGTGCGACTACGATATCCTAACGGCTCTGTAGCGACCGTAACGATCTCAACGATCGGTGACCTTTATTTCAAATTCGTCCTGCAGGATGTTGTGCCGCGCCATGCGGTGGATGGAGTCCAGTGGGGTCCTTATCACACGAACATCACCAATTTGTTCGGGGAGGTGATCGGCGTTGCCCGGGATACCAGCGAGACAGGAAATTTTGCGATCGGGATCCTGGCGCTGAACGACACCACTGTCGGGGGGCCTGCGGCGGACCATGTGCCGTTCCAGTATATTATTCATTCGCCGGATCCGCATAGATACCCTCTTCCTCCCAATGTTCGGGAAGGAGAGAACTTTTCGGTGGGAGGAGATGGGAAAAACGACGTGGCTTTCTATTCTCACCCGGAAGAATATTTTAGGATGTTGTATGGGGATGCAGCTTGGGTGGATAGCCTGGGCCGGATATCGATCTGTTATCATGCGACGGACAGGAGGAAGGGCAAATCCATCTATGATTATTCTCCGACCCAACTGCCGGCTAACGCGGCGAATCACCAGGATGTACAGGCGGTGCCTTCCTTGGATATAAAAGGTTCTTCCATTGCCTTCTATGGCTGTCCCGACAGTGTGGCGCTGCTCGGGGTCATCAGGAACATCGTTTTGAATGAGGGCCTGCCTTGTCCCACATATGCCATCAACGGCAGTCAGAGTAAGGTGTGGGTAAAAGACCCGGCGCGGTATACGCCGGACGTCTCTACCTCGGGCAGACTGTTCGACAGCACTGTGTCTTACGTGCGCCAAATGGGTTTTAAGGCTATCCAGGCGGAGGACCTGCCCTACTACTGGCCCAATAGGGGAGACGGAGGATACATAGACGGCAATCCGCCTTTTTTATTCCCATTCCATTTTACTGAAGGTAACAAGACGCACAAACAATTCTCGGATATCTCCAATCCCCTGGGTATCGACATTGGGCGGCATACGGTGACGACGGCGCTGGGCAGAGGGACAAAGGACGTCAATCCTCCCAGTGACAGCGTATGCGTGCTGCTAAAAAGGATCCTGGGAAGAAATATCAGCGCTGCCGATAAAAATATTACCGTCACTGATCCAACCTATTTGAATGAGACGGGGCCTGCCGAAGGACACGATACGAATTTGAACATTGTCAAGATAGGCAAGGAGCTTATTCATTACGTGGGAGTGAGCAGCACTGCGCCCTATACGTTGCAAAATGTGACCAGGGGATATTGGGGGACCGTCGCCACGGAGCATGATAAGGGTGATACGATCTACAAGCTGCAGGCAACCTGTGGCGGTGGGTATGCCGGCCTGGTCCCGGACATCGATCTGCAGGATTCCATCGCGGCGTACTATGCCGATGTCAGCATAAAGAACGGTATCCATTACATCGATTGGGATGGACAGGAATTCCTGTATGACCAGGCGATGGGCTCGTATTCGGTGAAGCGCTTTCACCGTGTGTTATTCCAGCGGGCAGCGGCTGGTGGTATTCCCTATTTGAGGATCATGGGCGCCACTCTTAGCGAAGGTTCCTGGCATTATCAAAGCGTCTGGAATGTAGGGGGTGGAAAAAATATGTACGATCCGGTGCGTCGCCAATGGGGTATCGAGGGGAAGGACATAAGAAATGTGGCGTTTGCGAATTATTTTCCCGCCACCTTCGGTATAACCTATGGTATTGGACGTTCCTCCACCGTTCAGCAGTTTGAGAACCTGGAAGCGGTTTCTGTCGGGGTAGGCGTAACTTATATGATGGACCTGCGGCAGAGCAGTGTCGAGTCGTGCCCGGTGAAATATGCTATATTTTCCGCCATCAGGACCTGGGAAAACGCCAGGGCCGCAAGTGCATTCCCCGGATGGCTCAAAAAGGAGCTGGCGGATACTGCCCGCTATTTCCATCTCCAACAGGTAGACGCCAATACCTGGGATCTCTTCCAGGTGGATGCCGAAGGGAAGGACCGCGTCCTTTACCAACGACTTTCAAGAGCGCCGGGATATTAATATTTTTTCTCTCTGAACGATAGTTATATGATGAAGATAAGAGCGAGGTCGACTGTATCAATCCTGGCATTTTGCTTGATGATGATGCGAACCTTCGGGCTACACGCCCAGGAAGCCTGGGACCGGCAGCAATGGGGGAACCATCGCGCTGTTGTCGAAGTAGATGCCGATGCGCCGGTGGTACATGTACACCTGCCCTGGCGGAGGAAGGACGACCCTGCGGGCAAGGCGGTTTTCGTCGTAGATGCCAGTTCGGGGCGAAGGATAACACATGTATATGCCCTGGCGGAGGACCGGGAATCGGGGGATCTTATTTTCTCACCGGCAACGGGGAAAGGGCGCTATTATTTTTACTATATGCCTTACCGTCAGACGGGCAGCTGGTATTTTCCCAATACGGTCTACCGGGGCGCCCGAAATGCCTATGATTCTGTCTGGGCGCGGTCTTTGGGTGGCATTCCGCGGACAGGCTTCCCTGAGGCAAACGTTCTCCGCTTCGAGTCGATCGATAGCTTTAACAGCTTCGATCCCATGGAAGTCATCGCTACCCGCAAGGAAGTCGACAGTCTTCTGACGGTGAACAAAGGCGCGGACTTTTTAGTCTTCCCGGAGGACAGGAAGCAGCCGGTGCGTATGGAAAATGCTATCCCCCGGCGTTGGGTGCAACGAACAATGGACACCGGCTTCAACGGGACGGCGCTGCGGAACGAGTTTTATGTATATCAGCTGGGTGTATACGCAGCCTGCAAGGACGTGCGAGAGATAAGGCTGACATTTTCAGACCTGGTCGACGAAAAAGGCGACCGGATACCTGCATCGGCTATGCGCTGTTTCAATCTTGTCGGCAGGGACTGGGAGGGAAAGAGCTTTACCAAAACGGTGAGTATGCATCAAGGAGAAGTGCGATCCTTATGGATTGGATTGGACCTTGGCAAGGATGTGCGCCCCGGCGCGTATAATGGTGAAGTGACCGTCGGCGCAAAGGGACCGGTATCCAGACGGGTACATATCCGGCTGCGCGTTCAGGACAGCATTGCGGACAACAGGGGATATGACGACCTTTTTCGGCTGGCGCGTTTGAACTGGCTGGATTCCCGCATCGGCATCGACGACAGCGTCTTCAAGCCCTATACTCCCATAACCATCGACGGGAATGCCGTTCATATCCTGGGAAGAACCCTGTGGTTCGACCGTTATGGCCTGCCCGGGCGGATCACCAGCACTTTCGAAGGGGCTAACGCATCGGCCGGCGGACCGGCAAAAGATATCCTCGCGGACGCCATACAGGTCAAGGTGATGTCAGGAGGCAGGGAGCTGGATTGGAAAGGTACGAAGCCGGCGCTTGTGGAAAAAGCGAATGGAGTAGTCCGTTGGGTTACGCATCTTGAAACAGAGGGCCTGGAGCTGAAGGTCGGTGCGGGAATGGAATGCGACGGATATATCAATTATCAGATGACCCTTACTGCTATGAGGGATATGGACCTGGACGACGTCCTGCTGCAAATACCATACGCGGCTTCCGCGTCCACTTATATGATGGGGCTGGGGTGTAAAGGCGGCAAGCGTCCGGATCACTGGGACTGGAAATGGGAAAAGAGCAAGGCCAACAATATGTTGTGGTTGGGGGATGTCAATGCGGGTTTGCAATGCAAGCTCAAAAATGAATCGCCGGATTGGACGATGACCAATTTCGACAAGACGGGGATCTATAAGGATTGGAGCAATGACGGCCTGGGTGGCGCGAGCGTCCGGGCTAAGGGTGGCAGCGTGTTGTTTACCGCCTTTACAGGGAAAAGACATGTCGTCCGGGGACAGATGCTGCACTTCAACTTCGGATTGCTGATTACGCCGGTGAAGCTGCTGGATCCTGCGCACTGGAACGAGCGGTATTTCCAGGCAGACCCTCCGGTGGATAACTGGAGAAGGGAGGCGCTGGCCAAGGGGGCCAATATCATGAACATCCACCAGGGCAATGTCCTCAATCCGTATATCAACTACCCGTTTGTCGCGATGGATACGTTAAGACGTTATGCGGCGGTGAACCGTGCGGTCGGCATACGGACAAAGGTCTACTATACGGTGCGGGAGCTGAGCGATCGGGCTCCCGAGCTATGGGCTTTCCGGAGTCTGGGCGACGAGATCTTTACGCCCGGCCTGGGATCTCAGGTTGCCGACCAGTTTGCCGATGATGGAACGGGCGGGAATTTGTATTGTACCGGCGGCTCCTGGCTGGTAGAGCATTTGGGCACCCGGTACGACGCTGCCTGGCATACGCCGCTACCCGGTGGGGATTATGATATGGCCATCCGCACCCAGGGCCTTTCGCGTTTGCATAATTATTATCTCGAAGGGTTGAACTGGCTGATCCGTGATGCCGGGATAAGGGGGATCTATCTCGACGGGGTTGGATACGACCGGGAGATCATGAAACGTGTCCGGAAGGTGATGGACAGGGCTGCCGACAGTTGTTTGATCGATATGCATTCCGGGAACAATTTCTCGCCCACTTATGGATTGAACAGTCCCGCCAATCAATATATGGAGCTGTTCCCCTTCCTCAATAGTCTTTGGCTGGGAGAAGGGTACAATTACAATGAAAATCCAGACTACTGGCTGGTGGAAGTTTCCGGTATCCCGTTCGGGCTGTATGGAGAGATGCTCAACGAGGGCGGGAATGCCTATCGCGGGATGCTCTATGGGATGACCAACCGTCTTGGATGGACGGGCTGCGATCCCAGCTCCCTGTGGCGGCTGTGGGATGTATTTGGGATCCGGGATTCACGGATGTTGGGCTATTGGGACCCTTCGTGTCCTGTAAGAAGCAACCGGGATGATGTAAAGGTCACGGTCTATGAGCGGGCGGGCAGGGTAATGATCGCCTATGCCAGCTGGGCGCCCAGGGAAGCCCACATCCGCCTGGACGTGGACTGGAAAGCGCTGCACATCGACCCCCGGGCTGTGACGATGGTTGCGCCTACCGTCGCGGGATTACAGCAAGAGCATGTGTATGAAGACCTGACCGATATCCAGGTGGCCGCGGGTAAGGGCGGATGGATCAT
>DASZWE010000659.1:0-4608 GCA_035546735.1 Puia sp. | reverse complement strand
GTAAATGTGTTGTTCACCGGCAGCAGCGTTTCAAAATAGATCTTCGTCTTCGGAGACCCCGCCTGTATGCGTTGTATCATCTTCTCGTGATTCCGGTGGATCAGGCTGTCCGGGATATTGCGCCCGATGTCGTTGATCCCGATGAGGATAAAGACCTTCGCCGGATGACCCCCGATGACCTCATCCAGCCTGTCCAGCACCCCATAGGTGATATCCCCCGAAATGCCCCGGTTGCGCGCCTCCGGCAGCTGCAGCAGCTCATTCCAGTCCACACCCGCGGTAATGCTGTTGCCCAAAAAGACAACGTCCTTCGTGGAATGACGATAGCTTTTAAACAGGTTCAGTCTTGAAGTATAAGAAGGAGGGCGGTAAGCGGTATCCTGTCCGCTCGCAGAAAGAATAGATAATACAAATACAAAGGCGCATGCTACTATTTTCATAACAATCGTTTGCTATGAAACCAAAACTAAATAAATAAAAGGAAAGTAAAGTAAATTAAAATGAAATTAATTTAAACCTCCGCCGCTTTTCTTCCGCCGCAGCCCCCTGCAATCTGTACTCTACGGAAAAGTCATCCTTATTCACATCGAATACAAACAGTATCTCCTCATGCTTGTCCGACAGCACAAACAGCTTATTATCCTTCCATTCCGTATTCGAAAAGAACCAGAAGAAAACTTCCGGGTCCTCATGTCCTTCCAGGAACTTGATCCTCTTTCTCCACTTATTCTGCCGGGTCGAAAAGATCAGGTAATAGTCGGCATGGTCCGGATAAAGATCACAAAAGAATGCTACCTTATGCTCCTTGTCCGGCGACATCAGCACCTTTCCATAAGGCACCTTCACAAAAAACCCGTCACCCTCCATGGCCTGGTAGAGCTCCCGCAGATCCGCCACCGGCCACTGTTTCCGGGTCCAGAGCAGCTCCAGCGCACTTATTATCGTCTTATAGACAGAGGGAAGATGCAGGCTGCCGTCCTTCGTACGCCACACACGCGCATCCACATACCAACGGATATCCGCTATCCTCCCGTCATCCCACCATAGCCCCATCCTCGAAGGCTCATAATCCGCATCGTGGGTCACCTGCAGAGAGATCCTTTTGTAATGGCAGTACTTTAAGCCGTTGATGTTCTTTTGAACATTGTATTTAACATGGGTCAGATCCGGAATATGCATGTCTGCGCCCACACTTAACAGGAAATGGGTAAACATTCATTTATCAAATTATCCTAATAAGATAGCAGTTTACGGATTTCGGGAAGTTAAAATTGACAATCGTGTCGAAATTGGCAATAACCGTGTCGATTCGGGCCACCGGCGTGTATTGCAAAACAGGTTATTGCACAGGCCAGTCCGCTCCATTATACTATACGCTCACAGTCTTCTTTTCAATGCTGTGAATAGCGCGAACAGTCTTGATCACCGAATCCGGCGTCACCGAGATGCTGTCGATCCCCTCCTCCACCAGGAACTGGGCAAAATCCGGAAAGTCCGACGGACCCTGTCCGCAGATGCCGACCTTAACCCCACACTCCTTGGCCGTTCGGATCAGCATACGCAACAGCGCCTTTACGGCCTCGTTACGCTCGTCATAAATATGCGCCACCAGCGAACTGTCCCGGTCCAGTCCCAGCGTCAGCTGCGTAAGATCATTGCTCCCGATGGAGAAACCATCGATATGCTCCGCGAACTGCCGGGCCAGGATAATATTGGAAGGCAGTTCCGCCATCAGGAATATCTCCAGCCCCTTGACGCCGGCATGGCCATTCCCACTCTCCTTTCCACTCTTGCCCTGCACCAGCCCATACTCGTTCATCACCTGCTTCACCTTATGCAGCTCCTCCACGGTCCGGCAGAAAGGGATCATCACCACCACATTGTCCAGCCCCATCTCCTCACGCACCCGCCGGATAGCACGGCACTCCATCCCAAACGCCGCCTTGTACTCCTTCGAATAATAGCGCGACGCACCCCTCCAGCCAATCATGGGATTCTCCTCATGCGGCTCATAATATTTACCGCCCAGCAAATTGAAATACTCATTGCTCTTGAAGTCGGAGAATCGTACGATGACCTTCTCAGGATAGAATGCCGCCGCAATACGCGCTATCCCGTACGACAGCTTGCGGATAAAATAATCCTCCTCATCCGCAAAACCCCGTATCTTCTTCTTTATCGTATCCGACAACACTTCATCCTTCAATGTTCGGTGAGTCAATAACGCCACCGGATGTACGCCGATGTAATTGTTGATAATGAACTCCTCTCTGGCCAGACCTACCCCACAGTGCGGCAGGTGCGAATAGTGGAAGGCCATGGCCGGTGTGCCTACATTCAACATCAGCGGCGTACGTATCTCCGGCAGCCCCTTCAGGTCCGTCTCGGTCCTGACAAAATCCAGCTCTCCGTCATAGACCATGCCTTCATCGCCTTCCGCACAGGAGGCCGTCACCGACTGGCCGCCGGCAAGCAACTCCGTGGCGTTCCCACAACCCACGATGGCAGGGACTCCCAGCTCACGGGCTACAATAGCCGCATGACAGGTACGTCCGCCTTTGTTGGTGATGATCGCGGCAGCCTTTTTCATGATAGGCTCCCAGTCCGGGTCCGTCATATCCGTCACCAGCACATCCCCGGCCGTAAACTCATGCCCCTCCGTCACCCGCTTGTCCAGCGAATGCATGATATTCACTCTCCCCGTGGCGATCTTATCCCCCACCGCGATCCCTTTCAGGATTGGCTGGGCCGCCTTTGCCCCGTCCGATAGCTTATATTCCGTCAGCGTACCGTGCTCCTTGCGGGAATGGATCGTCTCCGGCCGGGCCTGCACGATGAACAGCTCCCCCGAAAGACCATCCACCGCCCACTCCACATCCATCGGACACCAGCGGTTTTTCAGATGGGAATAATATTCCTCTATCTGACTGACCCATTGCGCCAGCTTCAGGATCATCGGCTCTTCCAGACAGAACCGATGCTGCATTTGCCTTTCCGTCGGTATGACCTTTACCCGCTCGTCCGGATCGTCTCCATATACCATCAGCTTGTCCTTGGACCCCAGCTTCTTTTCGATGATGGAAGCAAACCCTTTTTTCAGGGCGGGCTTGAATACGATAAACTCATCCGGCGATACAGCCCCCTGCACGATCATCTCACCCAGCCCATAAGACCCATTGATCACCACCGTATCGCGGAACCCCGACTCCGTGTCCAGGGAAAAAGCAACCCCCGATACGCCCAGGTCACTGCGCACCATCTTCTGTATACACACCGACAAGCCGACCTCAAAATGATCGTATCGGAAAGTCTCGCGATAGCTGATAGCCCTGTCTGTAAAGAGGGAGGCAAAACAATTACGCACCGAATCCATCAGCGCGGCGGGACCGCGTACGTTGAGATAGGTCTCCTGCTGACCGGCAAAGGACGCATCCGGCAGGTCTTCCGCCGTAGCAGAGGAACGTACCGCCACATCCGTATCCGACTGGTCATACTGACCCGAAAGATCATGATAGGCTTTGATAATTCCCGCACTGAGCGCTGGCGGGAATTTGCTGTTACGGATCATCTGTCGTATCTGCAGACCCGCGCGACGCAGCGACTCCACATTGTCGAAGTCGATGGACCTGACCAGCCTGCGTATCTCGGACTCCAGCCCGCTGGATTCGACAAACTCACGGTAAGCATGCACCGTAATAACAAATCCATCCGGGATCTTTATTCCCAGATCGTCCAGGTTGTTGATCATCTCCCCAAGGGAGGCATTCTTTCCGCCGGCAATACCAATGTCAGATAAGCCGACCTGCCGCAATGGCAAAATGTAAATAGGTGTTGTCATATGTGAATCGTTTATCATCGGCCGACAGGCCGGAATTAAGAGAATGGAAGAAAAGGCGGTCTACAGACAGATATGGGAAATGTGAGCTGCCAGCATCTGCATCCGCAGGCAGTAACGGGTGCGTTTGTCAGAGAATATCTTGGAAGGATAATCAGGTCTCATTGCTATAGCAAAGATAATACGCGCCACGATATATTAAAACAAATTTATCTATGTAAAAAGGACACAATAAACCGTTTTAGCAACTTTAGTACCCATCAATTAACAGTAAATACTTACTTCCCCTATCTTTACGGGCCATGAAAAAGCTTTTCTATCTCATCTTCCCCATTGTCGCGCTGGTCATCGTCTCCTTCACCCATCGCCCCCTCACCTGGGTCGCTATTGGTGACTCCATAACTTATCTCAACGACCACACCAACGAGACGGGGGGCCGTGTCACCAAGGGCTACCTGTCCCGCGTCACGGATAAGCTTTCTTATGTGCAGTACGTGAACCAGGGACACAACGGATGGACTTCCCGCAGGATCGCCGACTCCATCGAGAAGCTGGGTATCACCAAAGCCGATGTCTACAGCATATTCCTCGGCACCAATGACTGGTGGCATGGTGATCATATCGGAACCTGGGAAGATTACGTCCATGCCACGGGAGATACCACCATCTATGGCGCCTTTCGTACCATCATCGATAAAATACACTCGCTGAACCCCGACGCCGCCATCGTGCTTATCACGCCCCTGCAGCGCAGCGATTTTGTCTATATCAAC
>DASZWE010000658.1:0-2543 GCA_035546735.1 Puia sp. | reverse complement strand
TACCAACAGCTGCTGAAAGGCCAGACCGATGTCCTGCTTGGGGAATATAATCAACGGCTCTATCGTAAGGACCAGCCCGTCCGGCTCAAAAAGGACCAGGCTGTATTCGAGACGGTAGTAAAGGAAGTAACCCCCACCGGTGAGCTCATTACGCAAGACTCCCTGGAGAGAAGGTTCAGTTTCGGAGAAGTGGAATGGCTCACCATCCCTGATCCCCGGCCATAGTCCATCGGCCGGCCACAGGTCCCTTAGTCTGCCAGCTCTTTCCAGGCTTGTACGATCTCCTCCGCATGCTGCTTGTTCCTGGGTCTCAAAAAGATCTTGCGGATGACCCCCTTCCCGTCTATGAGAAAAGTGGTCCGGTGAAGTCCCATGTATTTACGGCCATACAGGATCTTCTCTCCCCAGACGCCATAATTGTCGATGATCGCATGCTCCGGATCGGCCACCAGCGTAAAAGGCAGGTCATATTTCGCCTCGAACTTCTTGTGCTTCTTTTCCTCATCGGGACTTACACCCAGAATAGTAAACCCTTCCTTTTTCAACAAGGCGTAGTTATCCCGCAGATTGCACGCCTGGACAGTGCAGGTGGGCGTATCGTCTTCAGGATAGAAATACAATACCAGCTTTTTGCCCTTATAATCCGATAGGGACAGCTTTTTCCCGTTCTGATCCCTTCCCGTAAAGGCCGGGGCCTTGTCTCCTTCTGTAAGATGTGTCATACGTTATCTTGTAAATGTATATTCCCGGATAGTTTTGTTGCCGGCAACGTCCTCCGCCGTCACTTTCAACACATGCTTCCCACGGGAACAGTGCTTGTCAAAGGCATAGATAAAATCCAGGTACTTGTCATTCGAAAAGCAAAGCCACTGGCCATCCAGCTCGGCCCGGAATCGCCGGATCACGCCCAGGTCATCCTTTACCCGGAAGGCTATTCGCCGGGCCTTTGTCAATACCGCCCCGTTATGAAGCCTCGGAAACCCCACCGGTGTGATAACAGGTGCGCTGCGATCCTCCACCAGCTGAAAATCCCCAAACTCCCTGAAACGCGCAGAGGCCCAGCCGTCCAGCCATTCCGGCGCCACGACATCCTTTTTCACGCCTGCCGTACGGACCATGACAATTTTCTCCCTGTCCTCGGACAACGGTTCCGTACGGGGCTTAATACGTACCAACAGCGGGTCCTGCAGCGGTATGACCGTACTGCCGATGGCATATACGGGAGAAAGCCCGTCCCGGGCAGTGTCCGCTATCGTACAGCCGATGTGTACATTGTCATACAAGCTATTTTCTCCGACATAGAATGCAACGTTTTCTCCCTCATAACCGTCTAACGAGCCGGGTGAGAAGAGCTTGCCCGCCAGAGGAGCAGCCTGCACGACAGCAGCCGGAGAAGGACGGTATTGCACCTGGAAATTCAAACCAGTGGTATTGCCATAGGCATCCTTCACTTCGATATGTACAGCATGCGGCTTCCCGTCAGTAAGATCCAGCACCCCATCCGGAGCATGTACCAGTCCGGTAGCGGCCCCGGGACGAAGAACAGCCAAAGCAGGCTGGTAGATAGAAGGTGCCGTATATCCCGGCAATCGGGATAAATGCTCCAGCCAGGGTCCGCCCCTTTCACGGGTCTTATAATCGATGTGCGCGTTGATCTTGCGGGTATCGTTATAGCTGATATCATCCATCACAAAGCTGCTGATGGGCGTATCGTCCTCATACAACGTGGCCTGATAAATACCGTTGGGATTCGTGGACCCGGTCTGGCTGTCGAAGGCCGAGATGGCAAAACTGATATGCGTCGCCCCAATGATGACCAGGCTGTCGTCCAGGTGATACGCACCGGCCGCCGTCTTCCGTACAGACAGTATCCGTGGCGATTGCTCATAGGTGCTGAGCGATCTGTCATAGATGGCTAACCGAAGAATGACAGGAGGGACGTCGTCCGCTACCGGCATACCAAAAAGAAGAGGGTTCAGATTGGTGTCGTCCTGCGTGCGGCGTATCTCGAAATGCAGGTGAGGCCCCTGAGAACCGCCCCTGTTGCCGCTGAGCGCGATAAACATGCCTTTCTTCACCGGAAAGAGGCCGGCAGGAATATCCAGCGACACCTGCCAGGATTGAAGCTTGTATTGTTCAGCGTCGACATAGGCAGCCAGCGCGGGATAGAACTTATTCAGATGCGCATACAAAGTGGTATAGCCATTCGGATGCCGGATATAGATGGCCTGACCAAACCCCAGCGGCTCGATCACCACCCGCGTCACATATCCGTCGGCGGCGGCCATCACAGGCAGATTCTCTTTCTGCTGGGTACGTATGTCCAGCCCCATATGGTAGTGATTGGCCCTGAGCTCGCCAAAGTTCGCCGCCAGCTTGATGGGTATGTCCAGAGGATCGCGGAAGTATTCCTTGGGATAGCTCGCCCGCTCGAGCGCATTTGTCGCCGGGCTGACAGTGCCGGCCCCCGTTGGGGAATGTTGCGCAGGCTGTCTGTCGGGAAAAGTATCCACCCTGCGCAACATCATTAATGATTGGCCTTC
>DASZWE010000657.1:0-6821 GCA_035546735.1 Puia sp. | reverse complement strand
AAAAACGCCCGGCTGCAGTAATACAATCTGGTATCGACATTGAATTTATACAGCTTATTCAACGGGTTCATAGTCATCTTTTGAAAATACGTGTGCCCTGGCTTTACCCTGGATGCAATACGGTCGATATTCAGTACGATCACTCTGCCCGTCACCTTAAAAAAATTTTCTTCCTTACCCAGCAGACGGCTGGCCCTGAACGTATATTCCATGATCTGCCCTTCTCCATACCCTTTTCCCTGACTCTTTATTTTGTCCTTGTCGCCGACAAAGGAAAGGAACTCTATATCTTTACCGTACTTCTTCGCCTCAGCCGCCAGCCTTTCATTCTTCGCATGATCGAATCCGCTATTATCGCATACCACAATGTTCCTGATAGCTTTGCTTCGGATGTAAAAGAGAATGCTGTCCACATATTGGGCTTCTCTCACGTCCGGATCTTTTAGCACCGTAAGATCACTATTTACATACACGGAGGACGTGATGATCATTGTACACATAGGAACTTATTTACTTTGGTTGGTTGCGGACCAGCGAGGCAAGGCGGTTTTTAATCCTGTGCAGCAGCGGCATTTGTTTGTGCGTCTGGATAAAATCATGCTTTATCTTCATATCCAACGAATTGTTAACCATTACCATGCACCAGACCCCATAGTATCTTTCCATAAAGCCTCCTTGTATACGATATTTCCTGTTGCTGTCGTAAGCATCCAGTTTCCTGCTCTCGATGATCGCAGCGGCAAACTCCATCATCTCATAGAATACCTCCCTCTTAATGAGAAAACAGGAGCACAGATTGATATTCCTGTCCAGATATTGTTCAAGGTTATGGTTCTTGCCATAGTGCCTGGAAAAATCCTCGAAGATGGACAGATAACAGTTCCTGCCGTCCCCACTTCGCACATCCGGCTGGTCTGGGTCCATAAGGATCCGCTGATCAAGGTCAAACCTGAACGGGTACGGCTGGAAATTTATGAGGTCATAGACACGCACGGCGTCCTGCAGCACCTGCTCTCTTACAGATCCAAAATCCAGATCGTAATGAATAAATCCCACATGATCCACCCCCTCCAGCAGGGAAGGGTCCTTATAGACATTATAGATCACTTCCGTCTCGGTATACCACTTGCCTAATGGAATGAACCCCGCCAGCTCATAAAGATTTAAAACTCGTACATGGTTATACCTATGCGGGTTGGCAGGATTGACATTCACAAATACCAGACTGGGCAGCAGAAAGGAAGGAAAATAGTCCAGGTTGAGGTCGTTATGAAAAATGACAAATATCCTCATGCTGCCGCCGCTCACATCGTTTACACCCATTACGTGAAATTTAATGTTTTGATTACGCGGCAGGGGTTACCACCCGCCAGCGCATTCGCGGGAATATCCCTGGTTACGACACTCCCTGCTGCAATTACCGCATTCTCTCCTATGGTAACCCCTTTTAATATGATCACACCCCCTCCAATAAAAACGTTATCCTTTATATGGATGGGGCTGGTCCTGATATCATTGTCCTTTCCTCCCGTTCGGATAGCCGGATGCAGCGAATGGAAGTTCGTATCCCATATCTTACAGCCACCCCCAATGACAACATTATTGCCGATATTGATCTCCTGCCAGCAGACGATCGTGGAATTGGAAATACCGACGTTTTCCCCGATGGTAAGGCTTGCCTCCTTCGTATGCACAATGAGATTCAATACAGTATCACCGCCGATGGGGTTTTCTCTTTTCCCTGCATTGGCAGTAAAATTATTCCCGATGGTCAGTCGCCCACCATTATTGACGATATGTATCCGCCCCTGGATGATCCATCTCCCAAAGATCACCCCGCTCCTCTTCAATCTATAGAGATTTATCGCCCTGTTAAGGATAGACCTGATCTTTCTGATTATACGCGCTATCATTTATTCCATATCCCTTTTGCGGTGTTGCTGATAAGTTTTCTATACTGGGTTATCTCGAAGAAGGCGGAAATGACGCACAGCAGCGTGGTAGACAGCAAAACTCCCGCAACCCCAAGCTTTTTGCAAAGATAGATACCCAGGGGAATATTGATAATGCCGGAAATAATGACCAGGTACAGCTGAAGCATTATCTTGCCTACTCCATTCATGTAATAGCAATAGATCGTTCGGAAGGTCAGCAGCACCGTATAGACGGCTACGATGGCCGATAGCTCCAGGGGAATGACCACCTCGTCGCCAAGCCAGATCCGGTATACGATAGGCGAGATGGACAGCATGACAAGGCTTACCCCGAAAAGAATAAGACAGATCTTTTCCAGCTTCGCCACCGTACTCTTTATCCACGCGAAATCTTCCTTTGTATGCGCCTCCGTAAAAGCCGGCCAGAAAGGCATCATAAGTATATTGGAGATCATGGCTATCGAATTGAAATAGCGGAACGCAATGTTGTAAGGGGTTACAGCCTGGGGCCCCAGCACATGAGTGATGATCAGATTGTCGCAGTTGTAGTAGAATATAAGTCCGATCTGGATAATAAAGAACTTGATCCCCAGGCTCATGATATCCTTTGCATAGGCGCGATTCACCAGCCGGAAGGAGGGAGACAGCTCCCTATATCGCCCGAAGAACAGCACCAGCGTGAATAACAGCAACGCCGCCAGCGGCCCGAGACCGATGGAAAGGGACAAGGCCAGCAGGGATCCCTTTGTTGTTTTCGTAAGGATCACGAGCGCCGTCAGTCCGAATAGATTCCCCGCCAGCCCGATCAGGGCCGTAATGACGGAATTATGCTTTGCCAGACAAATGATATTCAGCAGCTGCAGAACGAATTGTACCGCAAAAATGGCAAATACGATCAGCACGACCGTTCCGATCTCCCTGCTTGCCGCCGCATCCGTTCTCAGGATGCTGCTCCAATCCAGAAAGGTATTGATCAGAAGGAACAGACCGAAAAGCGCCAGACTGATCAGCGTAACAAAAAAATAAGAAGTGCTTACATAGGTGCGGGCCAGCTTGCGATCACCCTGGGCCAGCGCTTCCGTCAGCCTGTTCTTCAAACCATTCCCAAAGCCGATGTCGAAAAGACTGAACCAGATGAATAAAGCGCTCAGTGTCAGCCATACGCCATATTGAGTGGAGTTTACATATCGGATGGCCAGCGGTACGTTCAGCAAGGAGACAAGGATAGACGCCGCCCTTATAAAAAAAGAGAAAACGACGTTTTTTTTTGCCTTTATCGTGCGCTCATGCCCTTCGGAAAAAAAGCCCTTTACCAATGAAATGACCTTGCCCATATCGCAATTTTCAGCGCAAAGGTATGATTTTTATTGCCGGGCTATGAATTCCGCCATTCGGGACAAAAGCTATAACTTTGGCCGCCAAAAATGATGCAATACACTCCCAAAATATCTATTATTACATCCGTTTACAACGGCCGTAAATACATCGAGGAATGTATTCAAAGCGTAATGGCCCAGACCTATCCGCAGATAGAGCATATTATTATCGACGGTGGCTCCACGGATGGGACACAGGACGTGCTGCGTCAATACAGCCACCGGCTGCATTATTGGGTCAGTGAAAAAGACGAAGGTATCTACCATGCCTGGAATAAAGGTCTTGCAAAAGCCACAGGTGAATGGATCGCTTTTGTAGGCGCGGATGATATCATCTGGGATAAAAACGTCGTCGAAGATGCCCTGCCAGCTCTGCAAACCGCTCTCCAGCAAAACATCCGGTATGTATATGGCAAGATCAATCTGCTGTCGGCAGGCTCGGATATCAATATTATCAGCGTCTGGGGAGCCCCCTGGAAGCAGGCTAAAACAGGGATGTTACAAAGCATGACCGTCACCCATTGCTGCGCCTTTCATTACCATACCCTCTTTGAAGATCATGGGCTATTTGACCAGCGTTTCAGGATCACGGGCGATTATGAATTCCTTTTGAGAGAATTCACCAGGGGCAAGGATGCCATTTTTGTCGACAGGGTCTTTGCAGGCATGCATGCCGGTGGCATCAGCGCCAACCTCCGGTCCAAGCTGACCCTTGCCAGGGAAAATATCCTCGCAAGACGGCTAAATCATCTGCCCCCCGGCTTCCGCCATCGCATGCAGGTAGGGAAAGCGCATCTCGCCGGTTTCCTGTCACGGACAATTGGCATAAAGAATCTTAACAGGCTCACCGACACTTACAGAAGCCTGACAGGTAAGGATAAGATATGGTCAAAGATCGATTAGTCCATCAGTAAAATAATAGGTACCGTGCAACAGGTCAAAACAGTAATTATCCTCAACGATTTCGGCTATATCAACGGAGGTATCTCACAGATGGCTATCACCTGCGCGAATGTTTTGGCAGAGCAGGGCATACGGGTGATCTATTTTTCAGCTGCTGCAAACCCCGCTGTGAGCTCAGGCCTCTCGCCCCGCGTGGAAAACTATTCCACCGGTCAAACAGACATACTCCAGCATCCCAACAGGCTCCGTGCATTACAGTTAGGACTATGGAATAGCAAAGTCTCGGCCATGATGAGAGATATCCTGGAGAAGGTCAATCCTGCAGAGACAATAATTCATCTGCATGCCTGGACCAAGGCCCTTTCCCCTTCTATTGGAAAAGTCATCACACATTCAGGGATTCCCGTGGTATACACCCTGCATGATTTCTTCATAGCCTGCCCCAACGGCGGATTTTATAACTATCCCGCAGCTAAAGTCTGTCACCTGAAAGCCATGAGCCTGGCCTGCATCTGCACGAATTGCGACGTACGGAACTATGGCCATAAGCTATGGAGAGTATCGAGACAGGCCATTCAGCGCTATGCAGGCGCCATCCCCTCCGGCATCAGATATTACATCTCCGTGACGAAATTCAGCGAAAATATCTTACGGCCCTATCTGCCCGCCCGGGCGGAAATATTCCTTCTTAACAATCCCGTCACCTATACCCTGCCCGGGAAACCCAGGAACCAGGCCACCGGCAACAAAATACTTTTTGCCGGCAGGATCTCTACTGAGAAAGGAGCCGCCCTGGCTTGTGAGGCAGCCAGAACAGCAGGCGTACAGCTGGTCATCATTGGCGAGGGACCGTTGAAAACATCCTTACAGAAGCAATATCCCGAAGTGGAGTTCAGGGGATGGCTTCCTTCCCGGGAACTGTTCCGGGAAATGCTGGAAGCAAAGGCGCTGATCTTCCCTTCCGTCTGGTATGAAACCCAGGGACTCATTGTCCTGGAGGCGCTGTCAGTGGGTCTTCCTGTTATCGTTTCCGACCATTGTGCCGCCAGTGAGTTTGTAGACCAGCAAAATGGCTTTACTTTTAGGGCAGGGGACAGGGGTGACCTTACTGAAAAGATAAAAACCCTGGTAGAAGACCCCGGTAAAGCAGCACAAATGAGTAGATACGCTTATGACAATTACTGGGAGAACCCTTTTCTTCTGGACGATTATATTCGGGAGACAGTCGCTATCTACAATAGGATATTGGAAAAAGAAAGGGCGTCAAAACACAAGTCATAGCTATGCAAGATGCTATTCGTCAGCGCTGGTGGGAAAAGCTCGGAAAGTTAAGAGATTGGCTTTACTGCATCTTTTTTTTCTGCATGCCTTTTACACAGGCCCTGACCTTTAAAATAGGCTTCCCTTTGAAATTTTCCGAGCTGGCTCTTTTCATGCTGGGGTTCCTTTACCTGCTTTTCAATAGGAGAGTGCCCATGCCCCGACCTCTGATCTGGCTGCTGGCATCACTTTTCATGGTGATCACCATCTCGGAGCTTTACAATTTATTCCGGCAATTCCCCTATCCCCTGCGGGAATTTGAAACCAGATTTGGCTACAATGGCGACAGCGTGTCGAGATACGTATATTTCCTATTGGCCCTGATGGCCTTCTTTATATCCATAGATATTTTCTTATTGAACAGAACACGATATATCAAAGCATGGCTTTACGGAGCCCTGTTCTCCGCGGCCTATTCCTGCTACCTGGCCATTTTCAGCTTTCTGCAATGGCCGGTGATTTTGCTACCTGGAATGGTAAGGCCCCCACAGACCATCGGAGTTTTAGGTCGGGGAGTCATTCGTTGCGGAACTTTCCTCGAAGGCAATATGTTGGGCCTTTACCTGATCCTGTCCGCAGCCATGAGCTTCTATATTAAAAAGAACTGGATGGGCATGTTTCTGCTGCTGGCCACCATTTCCACATTTTCTACGCTTAGCATCCTGTCCATACCCCTTTTCCTCCTCTTGTTTCTGCAACGTCTCATTTTCCAGCGGAAATATTTGTCATATATCATTCCCGGCTTCGCAGCCCTTGGTGTGATGTTTTTTCTTTTCACACGTACGTCACTGTATAAGACCTATGTTTATGACAAGCTCTTTGCAGATACGAAAAAAGTTGAGCATGTCTCGGCTTATTCCAAGGCCGACAGGCTTTTTGGCATTCGCGACGCCTGGAATATGGGCGCGGCTAACCCACTGCTGGGCGTCGGCCTGGCGAACTATGCCCGCCATTATGACCGCTATATGGACGCCGGCGGTTTCGACCCTGTATTCGTCCAAACCCTTATCAGGAAGGGCGCCCGGGTAATACCCAACAACATCTATATGGAAGTCTGGGCCGAGAGCGGCGCCATCGCGCTTTGCCTCTTCCTGCTGCTGCTTGGACTCCTGCTCATCTATTCTTTACACGACAGTACCAAGGCGCTGTTCCCGGCAATGGCCTGCCTGCTGATATGCTTTACAGCCTATCCTTCGTTCATCATGATCTATCTTTGGTCATTCATGGGTCTGATTGCGGCTGAGTATATCCGTACAAAGCAATACCACCACCCAGCACAACCGATAGC
>DASZWE010000656.1:0-10020 GCA_035546735.1 Puia sp. | reverse complement strand
ATACAAGCAGCCCTGCGGTCTAAAATTGCTATTTTGCATTGGATAAATACCAACAGCCAAGTTACATAATTATGATTGATAACTCCTTTTTCGATCGGGACCTAAGCTGGCTTTCCTTTAACCTCCGGGTGATGGAAGAAGCCGCCCGGTCAACAACACCCCTGCTGGAAAAGATAAACTTCCTTTCCATCTATTCTTCCAACCTCGACGAGTTCTACCGGGTACGGGTGCCCGCCCTGGCTGCCCTGAAAAGCGCCTCGCTGCAAAAGATCACGGAAGAGGTGGACCGTCAGCTGGCTCATTACGGGGAGCTGCTCACCGGCAGCATATTGCCCGAACTGTCCAGCCAGGGGATTGAATTCATTTATCAGCCGGCCGCACAGACATCCATGCCTTATACCCTGCCCGTTCCTCCCGCCGTAAGGAATGCCGCCACCGACTATTTTTTCACCGAGCTGCTCGCCTTTTTACAACCCGTGCACATCTCCCGGACAAAGGACAGCTTTTTCCCCGGCAATGACAAGCTCTATTTTGCCGTCGTCACAGGTGGTCCGGACCAGGAGATCTATATCCTGAACATCCCCTCGGACAGCTGCTCCCGCTTCTTCACCGCGGAAGAAGGTGGACGTCAATATATTCTCTTTATAGACGATATCATTCTCGATAACCTTGGCTTTATCTTCCCGGATAGGACCTTGCAGGGAGCCTGCAGCATAAAAATAACCAGGGATGCAGAGCTGGACCTGGAGGACGAATACGAAGGTGACATCGCGGAAAAGATCGAGAAAAAGCTGGCGAAAAGAGATGCGGGACTGGCTACCCGTTTCCTACACCAGCCGGGAATGCCGCCGGAGATCCTTCGGGCGCTGATCGATGCCCTCGGTCTTCACCACGCCAGTATCGTACAGGGCGGACGATACCACAATTTACGGGACCTATCCACCTTCCCCGTCAAAGACGCCCGGCTCTCCTATCCGGCCTGGCCTTCCCAAAAAGGCGGGAATGCATCCGGACTCTTCCAGCGCATATCCCGGAACGATATGCTCCTCCACCCTCCTTATGAACGCTACGACACCGTGCTGCAGTTCTTTAACGAGGCCGCCATCGATCCGGAGGTAGAAGAGATCTATGTCACCATGTACCGGATCGCCCGCGATTCACGCATCGCACACGCCCTGGTCAGCGCATCCCATAACGGAAAAAAGGTGACGGTCTTCGTAGAGCTGAAAGCGCGGTTCGACGAGGCCAATAACCTGCAATGGGCCCGCCAGATGAAGCAGGCCGGCGTAAAGATCGTCTATAGCATCCCGGCCCTGAAAGTACACGCCAAGATCGCGCTGGTAAAGAAAAACGTACGGCAGCGGATGATCTATTACGGACTCCTCGCAACAGGCAATCTGAATGAAAAGACGGCCCGCTTCTATACGGACCATATCCTGCTGACAGGCAACCACGATCTCACACGGGAGCTGGAACTGCTGTTCATCTTCCTCAGCAGACGCAAACATCCCCGCAATACGGAAAAGATACCCTTCCGGCATATGCTGGTGGCCCAGTTCAATCTGCAGGATCGATTCCTCGCCCTGATCGACCGCGAGATACAGCATGTCCGGCTGGGAAAACCCGCCTCCATTATTATCAAGCTCAACAACCTGGAAGAGCGGGCATTGATCGAAAAGCTATATGAAGCGTCCAGGGCAGGCGTGACCATCCAGCTGATCGTACGCAGCATCTGCTGCTGTATACCCGGCGTATTGGGCATGAGCCACAATATCCGCATCATAAGGATCGTGGACAGATACCTGGAACATGGCCGGGTATTCTATTTTCATAACAACGGCCACGAGGAGGTATTCCTTGGCTCCGCCGACTGGATGAACCGGAATATCTACCGCAGGATAGAAGTATGCTTCCCACTGTATGACGAGTCGTTAAAGAAGGAGATAAAGGAGATGATACGGCTGCAGACCATGGAACCCGAAGTCCGTTCACAGGAAGCCATTTATCATTATCTTACGCAAAAAAGACGGGATGTCTGAGCCAGGCATAGGACTGGCCCCCTGGCAAAGCCCGCTGTAGCATGTCAATTCCTTTTAAAATGAAGAGCGTAAAATAAAAACCCGCCTTTAACTGCGGCTACCCTTATTTGATGCCTGCCGGCGGATAAATATACTCCGTCAACCATATGGACCAGGAGCTGTCCATCTTTATAGAATGAGACTTGCCCATAACCCGTCGTGTCGGTCCATATTGTATACTTTCCTTCTTTCTTCACCTCCACGGTATATTGCAGCCACTCGCCGTCCTCGATGCTGAAGATGTGGTAACCGCCCGGGTCCGCGGCGATATCAACCCCATCGTTGCGATAGACCCGTCCCCGATTGCCTTGGGTCTTTACACCGGGTGTATATTGATAGCTGGCGGAATCCCTGTCGAAATAAGCCACCCCCTGTCTCCCCAGATCATATTCCACCGCGGGGATGGTGAGGGAATCGTCTATCACATGCTGCCTGAAAGGAATGGCCTCGTCGGAATACACCTGCCGGAACATGGCATCCGTCACATCCCGGTGATAGATATTATTCTCACAGCGGACGGCATGCAACAATTCATCCAGCGCGTCCTGCGCCTCTTTTTCAGTAGGCCGGGGGCCCTTGCCTGCCCAATAATCCAGCATCCGCTGATAGCCTCGGGGTATTGCTATTTCCAAAGGGTTGTTGCCGCCCATTTTTTTCAACGGCCACCAGGACCAGCCAATGTCGTGGGTTTCCACCAGCCGGATGGCTTCCGTAAACCAGGTGTTGGAGTTCTCTCCGGACTCGCCCATCCACAATGGAATATTGTATTTTTCGCGCAGGTCGAGGTAGTTTCGTATAGACGCCTCCGTATTGAAGTTGCCGTATTTGTGGAAGCTGAGGACCATATTGTCATCCCAGGGAGGAAGCACGCCCCGATAGTTATTGCCAAATCCATTGCCTTCGATGATGATGATATGTTTTTTATCGACGCTCCGTATGGCCTGTGTGATGTCCATCATTAATTTTCGCAGCGGAGCATTTGTTTTTTCCGCAGTGCCACGGCGATCGGTCGAGTCTTCAAAACCCCAGTTAGGCTCGTTGATGATGTCGTAGCCGCCGATATACGGCTCGTTCGCATAGCGTTCGGCCAGCTTCTTCCAAAGAGCGATCGTTTTTTGCTGGTTCGCCTCACTCTGCCAGAGAGAGGGTTTAGAAGGATCGCGGTCTGAAATATTGAGGTCATTACCCTGTCCGCCCGGCGCGGCATGCAGGTCCAGGATCAGGTACATTTTATTGGACTTGCACCAGCCGAGCAGGCTGTCCACCAGGGCAAACCCTTCCGGAAGCCAGACATTCTCTGGTTTTGTCGGGTAGTTGGAGTCTGCCGGTAGCGTGAACAGACGATAATGCATGGGGATCCGCACCGAGTTGAAACCCCAGGCGGCCATGGAATCAATGTCTGCCCGACGGATAAAATTATCCAGCCAGCCATCATAGAACTCCGCCGTCTTTTTCTGCCCCGCCAGCCCGGCTATCTTCTCCTTTATACGATACTGCTGCCCGATGGACCCTACCCGTAACATATAGCCCTCTTGTAACATCCACCCTCCCAGGCCCATGCCCCGGAGGATGATCTTTTCTCCCTTGTCGTTGACAATGATCCTGCCTTTTGCTTTTAAAAATCCTTGTCCTTCCACCTGCATCATACAAGAAAGGGCGATAAGTAGAAATGCGTATCTGGTCATTCAATGAAAATAAGGCTTTTCCCTTGCAAATCAGGACATCGCCTGTATCAAAATCGAACGGTCATCCCGTCCGTTAATATATAGCCTGCTGATTTAGAATACGCTACCAGTCTGGCTTGTTTTTGGAAGCGAAAAAGCCATGCTTAAAAACTACATCAAAACTGCACTGCGCAACCTTGTCAGGAACAGAGTTGCCGCCTCGATCAATATCGGGGGTCTCGCCATCGGCATGGCCGTCGCCATGCTCATCGGTCTATGGATCTGGGATGAAGTGTCGTATGACAAAAGCTTTCCGAACCATGACCGCATCGCACAGGTGATGCAGAATCAATGGCTGAACAATCACACGGAGACCTGGAACAGCGAGTCTTATGTAATGGGGGCGGAATTGCGTAAAGAATATGGCAGCGATTTTAAGCACGTCATCATGTCCGGGTGGACCTATGAGCACCTGCTAACCTACGGGGATAAGAATATAAAGAAAGGCGGCAATTATATGGAACCAGGGGTCACCGATATGCTGTCCCTGAAAATGCTGAAAGGCGATCGCAATGGATTAAAAGACCCGGCATCCATCCTGCTGTCGCAATCCACGGCGAAAGCCGTCTTTGGGAATGAAGACCCCATGGGTAAGACCCTTACCCTCGATCATAAGATCCTGGTAAAGGTCACAGGTGTGTATGAAGACCTTCCCGTCAATTCTTCTTTTGCCGACCTGACCTTTATCGCTCCCTGGCAATTGTTCGTGAACGTAGAGCATTGGGACACCCGCTTCAATAACCCCTGGGGCGCCAGCTGGTTCCAGACCTTTGTACAAATTGCCGACAACGCCGACATGGAAAAAGTATCGGCTAAGATCAGGGATGTCAAATTGAATGCCGTCAAAAGAGGGAATAGTGACGACGCCCGGTACAGACCGGCCATCTTCCTGCATCCCATGAATAAATGGCACTTGTATTCGGACTTCAGGGAAGGGGTCGTCGCAGGCGGCAGAATACAATATGTCTGGCTTTTCGGCATCATCGGCATTTTCGTGCTGACGCTGGCCTGTATCAATTTTATGAACCTCAGCACGGCCCGCAGCGAAAAAAGAGCCCGGGAAGTGGGTATACGAAAAGCCATCGGCTCCATGCGCGGACAGCTTATCGCCCAGTTCTATAGCGAGTCGGTATTGATCGCCTTATTTGCGTTTATGACGTCTCTTATTCTGATGCAGCTGTCCCTTCCATTCTTCAACGAGGTGGCAGGCAAGAAAATGTCGGTGATGTGGAGCAGTCCCCTCTTCTGGCTGGCCTGCATTGGGTTCACGCTGATCACGGGCATTATAGCAGGCAGCTATCCCGCCCTGTATCTTTCCTCTTTCCGGCCGGTGAAAGTGCTTAAAGGCGTATTCCGGGCGGGCCAATCGGCTACCCTGCCCCGTAAAGTGCTGGTAGTAGTTCAATTTGCCGTCTCCATCATTTTGATCATCGGCACGGTGGTGGTCTTTAACCAGGTAGAATTTGCAAAGGGGCGACCGGTAGGATATACCCGCGAAGGGCTGGTCACTGTACAGATACAGACGGATGAGATGCGCAACAACTACGATGCGTTTAAGAATGACCTGCTGTCCAGCGGCGTCGTCGCGGGAGTCGCCCAGTCTGAAAACCTGGTGACCAATATTTATGTCACCAACGGCGGACTCACCTGGAAAGGCAAGGACCCCAACTTACAAGAAGAATTCTCTTCCATGTGCATCTCGGCAGAGTTTGGCCGGACGGTGGGCTGGCAGATAAAAGAAGGCCGGGATTTCTCCGCGAACATCGCAAACGACTCCTCCGCCTTTGTCATCAACGAGGCGGCCGTCCAATACCTTGGGTTTAAAGATCCCGTGGGTGAGACCATCACCTGGCTGGGCAATGGTCCCATGAAGATCATCGGGGTAGTAAAGGATATGGTAAACCAGTCCCCTTATGATCCCGTCCGGCAGATGTTCTTCTTCCTTCCCCGATGGAAAGGACATCACAACGATGTCGTCAATATCCGCATGGCGCCCAATACCAATGCTCACCAGGCCATCGACAGGATCGGAGCCATCTATAAGAAATACGACCCCTCCACTCCCTTCGAATATAATTTTATCGACGACGCCTATGCGCAGAAGTTCGTCAATGAGGAGCGGGTAGGCAAGCTGGCGGGCTGTTTTGCTTTTCTGGCTGTACTCATCAGCTGTCTGGGTCTCTTTGGCATGGCTTCCTTTATGGCGGAACAAAGAGTAAAGGAGATAGGTATACGAAAAGTGCTGGGCGCATCCATCCTGAACCTTTGGCGGCTGTTGTCCAGGGAGTTCGTAGCGCTGGTGGCCATCTCTTTTGTCCTGGCGGCGCCCCTGGCCTATTACTTTATGCACCATTGGCTGCACAATTATGAATACCGGACAAACATCCAATGGTGGGTCTTTGCCGCGACGGGCATGGGCGCTCTGCTGATCACCCTGCTGACGGTGAGCTTAAGATCTATTCGGGCCGCCAGCGCCAACCCAATAAAGAGTCTGCGAACGGAGTAGCAGACTCTATGGCCGAAGGAGCAGTCTTACCCCCGCGCCGGCCTGTATATAGTCCCGCACAGCACCGTTGAACCGGGTAAGCACGTTCTGTCCATTTTGCTGGTATAGCCAGTCCGTTCCGTTATCGGTCTTGCTGTGTAAGATATCGCCCGAGAGGAAAACGGCCCATTTGCCGGGGCCCGACCTGTTTTTCAGATAATAGGAAAAGCGCAGGCTGCCTTCCTGGTTGGACCCGTTGGCCTTGTCCTCGAAGCTGAGCGGATGTTGAAAAGTGGCGATCAGGTTCCAGTCCGCCCGGCCCCGGTAGCTGACCAGGTCATATCAAAAGCTTCCCTCCAGGGAAAAGGCCGTTCCTAATAGCAGCTTGGCCCGCAAACCCGCTACCAGCCCTTCATATTTTGTGTCATAGGTGCTGTGCAGCCCTGCTGCTGCAGCGCCGGATGGCGCCGACGACAGGAGGAAGAGAGATTGCTTATTCAAGGTATACCCCATCAGACCCGTCAGGGTAAACAGCCCGCTGCTCCATATATCATCCTCCACTGTCGTCCGCCATGAAAAGGTATTGCCCTTGTTGGCGTCAAAGGCGCCATAATAGGTGCGATTGGTACGATTGTCTCCCTGGTAGTCCATATCCGTGACGCTGCCGGAACTGATGAACATACGGGAATAAGAGGAACGCACATGCAGCTTTTTCCAAAAGTTCCAATCCGCCTCGGCCGCCAACACAGCCCCGGCCAGGTTTTTCCATCTCAGCTCGGAGTAGATGTTGGGACTGGTACCCTGGGTATTGCCCGCAATGCTCCAGCGGAAGTCTTCGGATTGATACCCGGATGAAAGAGCAAAGCTGGCCTTCTGCGCCCGGGCGGAACAGGAGATAATTAACGACAAAAGGATAAGCGCTTTTTTCATTCTCTTTCATTCAGCAGTTAAATATAAGCCTATCCGATGTATTTTTACGAGTGAATCGCAACAATATTGACCTTCTCTCCTCAACGATATGCTCTATTCACCCGGCTGCCGGGATGGATTTATCACGCGCTGTTCTGGGCGGCCTATTTCGGGGCGGCCACCGTTATTGCGCTGAGCAATCGCCTTATCCATCGCTGGACTTTTTTTCTCCAGCTGCTGACCCTGCTGCCGGCCGACATGCTGCAGGTGTATCTTAATATTTATGTACTGATACCCCGTCTCCTGTTCCGTAGAAGATATGTCTTTTATTTCTCCACGCTGCTGATAAGCGTGTTCCTGCATTCGGCTCTCTTCATTGGGCTGCATCGCTATTATAGCCATCATGGCGAGACGGGCTTCAACTATGTCAAGGATTTTACTATCGGGAATTTTTTAATACAGGGGCTGAACATCTTTTCCCTTATAGGGCTGACGACGGGTATTAAGTTCCTGAAAGACTGGATGCGGCAGGAACGGCAATGGCAGGAGAAGGAAAAGCAGCATATCCGGACGGAGCTTAATTTCCTCCGGAGCCAGATACATCCGCACTTCTTCTTCAATACGCTGAACAACCTCTATTCGCTGACGGTCCGTAAATCCGACCAGGCGCCCGAGGTGGTGCTGAAGCTGTCCGACCTGATGAGCTATATGCTGTATGGATCGGATACGCCGATGGTGCCCCTTGATAAGGAGATCGCCAATCTGGAGAATTATATAGACCTGGAAAGGCTACGGTTTGGCCGGCGGCTGACGCTTTGTTTTGAAAAAAAGGGAGACACCGGTGTCGTGCAGATACCGCCCCTGCTGCTGATCACTTTTGTGGAGAACAGCTTTAAGCATGGGCTGAAAGATAAGATGGGGCCGGTGCATATCGATATATGCCTGCAGGTGGAAAAGGAGGTTCTGCTGTTTGAAGTCCGCAATCCCGCAGGTACGGAGGAAAGCGAACCGGGTGGCATCGGGCTAAAGAATGTCCGCCGTAGATTAGACATACTCTATGAAGGAAGGTATGATCTTCAGCTGAAGGCAACGGATGATCTGTTTGACGTAAAGCTTAAAATTCTGCTATGAACAGGCTAAAATGTATGGTAGTGGATGACGAGCCGCTGGCCATCGACGTGGTGGTGGATTACTTGCAAAAATGGGATATTCAGCCCGTATGTTGTGAGAATGGGATGGAAGCGCTGCAACAGCTGCAAAAGGAGCATTTCGATCTGCTGTTCCTGGATATCGGGATGCCCGGACTTAATGGAATCGGCCTGTTGAAAAGCCTCAGACATCGCCCCGCCGTCGTCCTTACCACGGCCTACAGGGACTATGCTGTTGAAGGCTTCGATCTGGAAGTGCTGGACTATCTCGTCAAGCCATTTTCCTTTTCCAGGATGCAGCAGACCATGGATAAATTCGCCCGCTGGAAAGACAAGGACATGCCCGCGCCCGACGCCCTTTTTCTCAAAGTCGACAAACAGCTGATACAGGTGCCGGTGAAAGACATCCTCTACCTGGAAAGTAAGAAAGACTATGTCAGGGTTTATACCATTGGTGACGAATATCTCTGTCATCTCACGCTCACCGAGATCACGGCCAGGCTACCGGCGGAAAAATTTCTCCGGCTGCACCGCTCGTATACGGTAGCGCTGGATAAGATCGGTATGGTGAAAGATAATTGGGTACACATCCATGGGAAGGCGCTCCCTGTCTCGCGGGAGCTGCGGATGGAGTTAAAACGACGGCTGCATCGGTAGGTCGTCCGTCGACAAAAAAATACAGTTTATCGAAATTCCCTTTTAAATTTCCTGCTCAAGCAGGAAATTTAAAGATGAAACGCATTTACTCCATCGATATCGCCCGGGGTCTGGTAATGATCATTATGGCGCTCGATCATACCAGGGATCTCCTGCATACGGACGCGTTGACCCGGAACCCGACCAACCTTGCCACGACGACCCCTGTTTTATTCTTCACCCGCTGGATCACCCATCTGTGCGCGCCCAGCTTTGTTTTTCTATCGGGCGCCTCGGCCTATCTGTCCGCTCAGCGCCGTAACGATGCAGGCGCCAGCCGCCGATGGCTTTTCACCAGGGGCATTTTTCTGGTACTGCTGGAGATCACGCTGGTAAATTTCGGCATCTGGTATGACTTCCATTTCCAGACCATGTTGATACAGGTGATCGCCGCCATCGGGTTCAGCTTTATAGGTTTGGGGCTTTTGTACAAGCTGCCGGAGAAGGTCATTGGCATCATTGGCGTGTCGATCATCTTTCTGCACGACCTCCTGACACCATTGCCGATGGTCTCCAACCCTCTTCTCCAATTTACGGGGGCCCTGCTGCTCGGGGGCGGAGTTATCAAAGTGGGCGGCACTACCATCCTATTCGCCTATCCGGTGCTGCCCTGGATGGGTATCCTGTTTGCCGGCTACTCTGTCGGCCGGCTGTTCACGATGCCGGACAAAGTGCGTAAGAAAAGATTGCTGCATATAGGATGGATCGCGCTGGGATTGTTTGTCCTGCTCAGGGCCTCCAACGTATATGGAGATGCAGCCAAATGGAGCGTACAGAAAAGCGCCGTCTTTACTTTTCTCTCCTTTATCAATGTCAGCAAGTATCCTCCATCCCTTTTATACACGCTGCTGATGCTGGGCATATTGATGCTTTTCCTTTCTTTTATGGAAGGAAGGGGAAATGGGTTCACACGCATCGCAACGGTGTATGGCAAGGTGCCCATGTTCTACTACCTGATCCATTGGAATGTCATCCACCTG
>DASZWE010000655.1:0-6966 GCA_035546735.1 Puia sp. | reverse complement strand
GCATGCCATAACATTAGGCTACCCAGGTGTAAGTAAGAGCGCTGTCAGGCGCGTACTGGAAAATTGTGTATATGCCGGGCTCATTAAGGTTCCGGTGAGCATTTCAGGCGCAGAACGATATGTTAAAGGCATTCACGAACCAATTGTTCCTGCAGCAGATTTTTGGCAATGTCAGGAGATTCTTGGCAGAAAATCATCCTTAAAGACCACGCCAAAAGACGAGGTACCATTACGTGGGATATTGCGTCATTCCTGTGGCGCAAGTATGACTGCGGGATACAGCAAGGGGAAAAAGAAATATTATTTATATTATCGTTGCACAAAGTGTAGCAGCCTAAATGTACCTGGCGAAAAACTGCATCAAAAATTCCATGAAGTATTGAACTTACTCAGTCTTCCCATAACCCATATTACTTTCCTGATTAAAAAAGTAAAAGAAAAAATAAACGAGTTTCTTTCTTCTAAGAAAACCCAGGCTAAGACAAAAGCCGAGGAACTTTCCTTGCTTGAAACAAAAATCGACAACCTGGAAGAAAAGATGGTGAATAATGAAATAGAAGGCCAGACATATAAAAAGTGGTTCAAAAAATATTCAATTCAGAAGTCTGTTTTACAGGCGGAGATAGTGGCTTTAAACACCGATAATGCAGAGGATTTAAGGAAGATTGACAAGATATTGCCTGCGCTGTCAGATTTCCCTGGCATCTTTGGAAAAGCCAATATTTTTCAAAAGCACAGTATTTTGAGAGAGGTGTTCAAAGGTGGTCTCATATATGTTGATGGAGCATTTAGAACACCCAGGCTTCATCCGGCCCTCGCTCATAACGAATTGATTTTGAAAGAAAAAGGACTGCTTTTTGTGGAGCAGTCCTATCAAGATTTGGTACTTAGTACCGGATGTAGCGAGATCGGGAGTTGAACCCGAGACCTCCGGGTTATGAATCCGACGCTCTAACCATCTGAGCTATCTCGCCGGGTGTTGTTTGCGAAGGGAAACCGATTCCTAAACGGGTTGCAAATGTATAGAAATTCGGGGAATAAATGGAGAGAAAAGTGGGAGAGAGTTTGGGGGAGACTGTTGGAGCGGTTGATAGACCTTGGATAGACCATTTATAGACTTTTGGGAGGAGGGTCGGCGGACTGGACAGTCCGCTGCCTTTACACGGACGCTAATGGATTGCCCGCCTGACGGCGGGCGGGCCTTTTTGTTTGTGGCCACAAACAAAAAGGCCTCCTGTAGAAACAGAAGGCCGTCTAACGATTGCTTGCCATATGAAAAGAGATAATGATCTTGTTGTTGCGAGCACAAAATTAAGCGCTGAATTCGAAATCCAAAGAGCTAAAGATTATCAAATAGTTAAAAACCTTATTCAAGCTGCTAAAACCTTTTTCCAAACCCTTCTTTTCCGCTTAACTACTTGTCTGTGCTATTCTGAATCAAATGTCGGGAGAATTTTTGGAACTTGCAAATTAGTTTGTCAACATTTTCGAAAAAAATCCTGAAAAAATGCCCAAAACAATATATGTAGTTAATTATAATTTGTTTTTCGGCTCAAAAATGGCCGAAAATCGGTGTTTTTTGGCAAAAGATCCATTTTTGTCAATACATGTAGTTAATTATAATATTAATTTGCCTTTATTCTTCCCGGATATTTCTCCAATGCCTTCTCCAGACAGTCCATTGCCTTGTGGAGCGCTTCGGTGTTGAGTACATACGCCAAACGTATCTCTTTTTTACCCAGTCCAGGCGTCCCGTAGAATCCGCCGGCAGGGGCCAGCATCACTGTCTGGTTGTCGTATGAAAAGGATTCTAATATCCATTGACAGAACTTATCCGTATCATCCACCGGCAGACTGGCCATGGCATAGAATGCTCCCCCAGGATTGGGGCAGAAGACACCGGGTATGGCATTGAGACGACTGACGAGCACATCCCTTCTTTTCATGTACTCGGCCCTGGTGGCATCGAAGTAATCCGCGGGCAGGCCGGTGGCGGCTTCTCCCAATATCTGGGCAAAGGAGGGCGGGCTGAGCCTGGCCTGGGCGAATTTCAGCACGGTGTCCAGCACGGCCTGGTTGCGGGTGACGAGGGCTCCGATCCTTCCTCCGCAGGCGCTGTATCTTTTAGAGATGGTATCGATCATGATGACACGGTCTTCTACACCCTTCAGGTTCAGGGAGGCGATGTGCTGTCCGGAATAGCAGAAATCGCGGTAGGCCTCGTCGGCGAAAAGATAGAGGTCGTGCTTTTTTATAAGCTCCCTGAGGGTGTCCATCTCCTCCCGGCTGTAGAGGTAGCCGGTGGGGTTGTTGGGGTTGCATATGACGATGCCTTTTGTCCGGGGACCGATGAGCTTTTCGAAGTCCGTCACGGGGGGCAGCGCAAACCCGGTATTTATATAGGACGTGAGCGGCTTTACTTCTACGCCGGCAGCCACGGCAAATCCATTGTAGTTGGCATAGAAGGGCTCGGGGATGATGACTTCGTCGCCGGCGTCGAGACAGCTCATAAAAGCAAAGAGGATGGCCTCGGATCCGCCGGTGGTGACGATAATCTGCTGATAGTCCACCTCCATGCCCGCGCGTTTGTAATAGTCCGCCAGCTTCTTCCTGTAACTTTCATTACCCGCACTGTGGCTGTATTCCAATACCGTAAAGTCAAAATGGCGGACGGCGTCCAGGGCCATCCCGGGGGTTTCAATATCGGGTTGGCCGATGTTGAGGTGGTATACTTTAACGCCTCGTTTTTTGGCAGCTTCGGCATAAGGCACGAGTTTCCGGATCGGCGACGCCGGCATTTGCTGTCCACGGTGACTGATGGTTAACATCCGGCAAAAATACAAAATACAAAAGGCTCCCCGCTAACGCTGAGGAGCCTTTTATCAAATAGTTAGATTATTATTTACCGCCCGTCTTGCCACCTTTGGACGCCTCGTATTTTGCGTAGGCGTCTGCGGTCAATACTTCGCCGGTGATCTTCAATATAAGGGGCATATCGATGCCTGCCACCTTAACGGTAATCGTCTTATTGAAAGGTCCTGCATTTGCTGCGTTGAATCCCGCTGTGATCTTATTTTCCCTGCCTTTGGGGATAGCGCCTTCGGGCTTGGTGGGAGTGGTGCATCCGCAGGATGCTACAGCTGTTTCGATGATGACGGGGGCGTCGCTGACGTTGGCAAATGCGAAATCATGCGTTACGGGAACATTTTGCTTGATCTTACCGAAATCGTACGCCATTTCCTTGAACTTCACAACGTCTTCGGCCTTCTTTTGAGGAGCGGCCTGCTGCGCAAACAGGGTAGTTGAGAGGACAACAGCGCTGGCAAATAGGAATAGTTTTTTCATGATGATCAATTTATTTGTTTTAATAATTGTATGGATGGGTTCTCGGGGGCGGAGCTGGCCGGACTTTTAAATACTTCCCCGGAGATGGTAATGGTTTTTGTCATATTGGTATTATAGACCACGGTGACTGTCTTGGTAAATGGGCCTTCGGCGTAAGCATTATAGCCGACCTTGATCTGGGCGGCGGCTCCGGGCCCGATGGCGTCGCGGCTCCATTCGGGGGTGGTACATCCGCAGGAGGCCTGGACATTGTCCAGCTTGAGCGGGGTCTTTCCCGTATTCACCACTTCGAAAATATAAACGGCCGGCCGTCCCTGGGGGATCTTCCCGAAATTATGGTTGTTCTCCTTCAATTGGAGCACATCTGCCGGACGAGGCAGGGCTTCACCCTTCCCATTGGTCAGCTGTGCCTGACTGGAAAGAATGGTGAAAAATAGGCCGACAACAATTGCTATTTTTTTCATAGTTTGCCCGCTGTAAACAGCTATAAAATTAGGTTTTTAACGCCAGTCTCGCCAATAAATTATAGGAGTATCTTATTTTTTTAACAATCAATGGAATAGGCTGGTTTTGGATAGGTAATAGATTGGTAACTTTGTCTCACTCTTCAAACTGACCGGAGGCCGGTGGCCAAGGTCACATAATTGACTCGAATGGAAAACCTTTCTACTAACGCATTGATCGACCAGGAGAAATTATCTTTCGACAAGTTCCGGGAGGAGGTGCTGAAAGACTATCGTACTGCCTGTGACAGCCGGGAAGCCAGCCTGCTGGGAAGGAAAGAGGTACTGACGGGTAAGGCCAAATTCGGCATTTTCGGCGATGGGAAGGAAGTACCCCAGGTGGCGATGGCCAAGTTCTTCCGGCCGGGCGACTTTTATGCGGGCTATTACCGGGACCAGACCTTTGCGTTTGCCACGGAGACGGCTACTATCGAAGAATTCTTCTCTCAACTATATGCAGATCCCGACGTGCGGCATGACCCCCACAGCGCGGGAAGGAATATGAATTCGCATTTCGCCACTGCCTTTGTAGATAAGGATGGGGAGACGCTGGATCTTATCCATCGCAAGAATCTTACGGCGGGGCTGGCTCCTACGGCTGCCCAGATGCCGAGGGCGCTGGGGCTGGCTTATGCTTCCAAAGCCTTCCGGGAAATAGAGCAGCTGAAACAGTTTACGGGTCTGTCGAACAATGGGAACGAGGTATGTTTCTGCACCATCGGGGATGCCTCGACGAGCGAGGGACATTTTTTCGAGACAGTGAATGCGGCGGGTGTGTTGCAGGTGCCACTGGCTATCTTTATATGGGATGATGGCTACGGCATCTCGGTGCCGCGTAAGTTCCAGACGACGAAGGGCTCGATCTCGGAGGCCCTGAAAGGGTTTCAGAAAGAGGAGGGGACCAACGGAGTAGAGATCTACCGGGTGAAGGCCTGGGATTATGCGGGCATGTGTGAAGCATTCGAAGCGGGCATCCGGGCCATCCGGATGACGCATACGCCGGTGGTATTCCATGTCGAAGAGGTGACCCAGCCGCAGGGGCATTCCACTTCAGGCAGCCATGAGCGGTACAAGTCGCCGGAGCGCCTGGAATGGGAGCGGGAATGGGATGGCATCAAAAAAATGAAGGAATGGATCATCGAGAACGAACTGGCCAGCGAAGAAGAGCTGGATGAGATCGAGACGTCGGCCAAGGAATATGTCCGTCACTGCCGGAACCTGGCCTGGGGAAAATACCAGGAGCCGATCAAGCGCCAGGTATCCCGTTCCGTAGAATTGATCAGGGGTTTGGTGGATCAATATCCCTATCGTGGCGAGATGCTGGAACAGCTGGCCGCGGAGCTGGCGGCCAACCGGGAGCCGGGACGGAAGGAAGTGTTGCAGGCCTTGCACCAGGCATTGGTTCTAACGTCGGGAGATGGCATCGCAGGGCCGTTGAAGGAATACTATGAGGAATTGAAAAGAGAGAATACGGCGCTGTACAATTCACACCTGTATCATGAGGGAGCGAAAAACATATTACATATAGAGGAGGTAAAGCCGGAGTTTGACGAAGAAGCTCCCATGATCAACGGATATGAGATACTGAACCATTATTTCGACGCGCTGTTCACGCACAATCCCAAGGTGCTGGCTTTTGGGGAGGATCTGGGCAAGATCGGAGACGTCAACCAGGGTTTTGCGGGGCTGCAGGCCAAACATGGCGCCAATAGAATATTCGATACGGGCATACGGGAGCTGACGATCATGGGTCAGGGCATCGGTATGGCCTTCCGCGGTCTGCGTCCTATTGCGGAGGTACAATACCTGGACTATCTCCTGTATGGATTGCAGCCTTTGAGCGATGATCTTGCTACCTTACAATATCGTACAGCGGGCCAGCAAACGGCCCCCCTGATCGTGCGTACGCGGGGACACCGGCTGGAGGGTATCTGGCACAGCGGATCACCCATGGGTATGGCGATCCATGCGTTGCGGGGCATGCATTTCTGTGTACCGCGGAACATGGTGCAGGCGGCGGGCATGTATAATACCCTGCTGGAAGGCGCAGATCCGGCGGTGATGATCGAGTGTCTGAATGGCTACCGGCTAAAGGAAAGGCTGCCATCCAATCTACTGGAGTTCCGGGTTCCGCTTGGCGTGCCGGAAGTGGTGCGGGAAGGGGAGGACATCACGCTGGTGTCCTATGGCTCGACGCTCCGCATCGTACAGGAGGCGGCTGTCGCACTGGAAGAGCTGGGCGTCAGCTGTGAGGTGGTGGATATACAAACACTATTGCCTTTCGACGTACATCATAAGATCGTAGCGTCCCTTAAAAAGACGAGCCGTATCATCATCATCGACGAGGATGTGCCGGGCGGGGCTGCGGGTTATATCTTCAACAAGGTGATGGAGGAGCAGGGTGGCTATCGTTGGCTGGATACGGCGCCGAGGACCATTACGGCGCAGGCACATCGTCCGGCCTATGCCAGCGACGGGGATTATTTCAGCAAGCCCAATGCGGAGCAGATCATCGATGCGGTGCGGGAAATGATGACGGAGTAGGGGGCTGCCGGCTGGGACGGGCCAATGAGACGGTGTTTGAAGGGAGGCGAAGCGGAATCGAACTCGCCTGTCCCTTTTCAAAATGAATTGAACGCTGCGGCCGTATGGGTTATTTAAGGTTGTAAAATACTTTCTGAACGTCCTCGTCCTGCTCCAGCTTGTCTACCAGCTTCAGCACATCCTGCGCCTGTTCTTCCGGCAATTCCACGGTGCTGGTGGGGATCCATTCTATCTCGGAGCTGATGGGTGTGATGCCTTTCTCTTCCAGCGCTTTCTGCATATTGCCGAAGTCGCTGAAGGCAGCCCGGAGCACGAGCACGGGTACGTCATTTTCCCCTGTGCCTTCTCCCATTTCTTCCAGGCCGTGGTCGATGAGCTCCAATTCCAGTTCGTCGGGATCGAGGCCTTCGGGCTTCAGCTTGAAAACCCCCATTTTTTTGAACTGGAAGCTGACGCTGCCGCTGTTGCCGAGGGTGCCATTGCCCTTGTTAAAGTGGGATTTTACGTTGGCGACGGTACGAACGTGGTTGTCCGTAGCAGTTTCCACCAGTATAGCCACTCCATGAGGACCATA
>DASZWE010000654.1:0-3532 GCA_035546735.1 Puia sp. | reverse complement strand
CATTTTCCTTTCCAGGATATCTATACGAGTCTCATAATCAGGCATCTGCAGATCAGCGCTCAATCCCCAGCGGAACCTGCTCAACAATCGCTCCTGCAGGCCGTCCAAATCCTTCGGAGGCTTGTCCGAAGACAGGATCAGCTGCTTGCCGGACTGATGCAGGTGATTGAATATAGCGAAAAAGGCGTCCTGGGATTTCTCCGCACGATTGAAGAACTGTACATCATCTATGATAAGCACATCCACCAGCTGATAGAAGTGTATGAAATCATTGATCGCATTGTTACGGCTATGATCCATGAACTGGTTGATGAATTTCTCCGAGCTGACATACAGCACCACCTTATTCTGATGGAGACGCTTTACCTCATTCCCGATGGCTTGCGCCAGATGCGTCTTGCCCAACCCTACCCCTCCATATATGACCAGGGGATTGAAAGAATTGGCGCCCGGCTTCTCCGCGACTGTTTTACCAGCCCGGCGAGCCACCCGGTTACAATCACCCTCGATGAACGAATCAAAAGTATACACCGGATTGAGCTGCGCATCGATCTGCATCTTTTTCAATCCGGGAATCACGAAAGGATTCTTAACGGGGTTATTTATGATAAGGGGAAAATCCATTTCATTATTGGAAAAAGTTTTATAACCATGCGCCGGCACATCCATCGTCAAAGGCTTGTTGTTGTGATTACCGCTGTCTACCATGATCCGATATTCAAGCATCGCCTCCTTACCCAAAATGCGCCTCAAGGTCTTTGCTAATAAATTTACATAGTGCTCTTCCAAATACTCATAAAAAAATTGACTGGGTACCTGGATCACCAGAATGTTATTCTTCAACTCCACCGGCTTTATCGGCTCGAACCATGTCTTATAATGCTGCCACTCTACAATATCCTTGATAATCTCCAAGCAATTGCTCCATACTTTTTCGAACGACTTTGCCATTTGTACAGTAACCAATTTTTATGCCGATTTAAGAATTGTAAATTTTAAATTTCTTTTTGTTGGAACCGGATTTTAAAAACTTGAGCGGGGCGGCGAATATCAAAACTTTTCATGAAATAAAAAATTTTTTATTCACTTCTTTTTTTTGGTTCGAATACAGTTTGAGCTTTGCGACAATTTCAAATTAGGTTTTCAATAAAACTCACGGCCAGCCTGGTTGAAATTACACCTCGATAAAGATAACATCCATTGCTTTTTAGAATTGCTGAATCTTTTTAACGACCCCTTCATTAGGACTTATTCACATCGGAGGACCTGCGTCATTCGTGGTATTCCTCCCGTGAGATGCGGCGATCGACAATAGTGGGATTCAGCGTATAGCAGTAGACCTTGCCTGAATTGATTAAACTTACTTTGTACGAAGAAAGAGTGAGCGAGCTTCGATGTGAACGAACCTTTCTTCATATACGTAGAGTTTTTTTGAGAAGTAGTTGAAGATACAAATTATTTGATTGTCTTTTTCAATCTTGAAATTTTTTTTAAAAAATTCTACAAGCCCTTGAAAGTGTCATACTTTACGAAACTTTCTTCGAAACTTTTTTATCGGAGCCGATGATTTTTTTATCGGCAGGGCAAGTGGGTATCTATCTCAAACAGACAGAGTGAATTGCACTATCTTTATCGCCTTTAGGATAACTACCTGACCATGCAACAAACCCTTCACATAAAATTGCTTCCTGCAGAAGCAGCCAGCGAGGACACGATCCGGGCTTACGCAGCACAAGCCATCGGACGTCCCATAAGGTCCATTTCCGGCATTCAGCTTCTCAAACGCTCCATCGACGCTCGCTCCAAACAGCCCCATATTATTCTCACGATCCATGTATTTGTCGAAGAGCCATACCAGGAACGTTCATTTAAGACCATTCACTTCCCCGATGTATCCCGGGCAGAAAAAAAAGTTGTCATCATCGGCGCCGGACCCGCCGGGTTATTCGCTGCCTTCAAACTGATCGAAAAAGGCTTGCGCCCCGTCCTGCTCGAAAGAGGTAAGGACGTTCGATCCCGCAGAAGGGATCTGGCGGCCTTGAATAAACAAGGCGTACTCCATCCGGATAGCAACTATTGCTTTGGTGAAGGGGGCGCAGGCACCTACAGCGACGGCAAACTGTACACCCGTAGCAACAAGCGCGGAGACGTCAACCGTATTCTCAATTTGCTGGTACAATTCGGCGCCGATGAAAATATTTTGATAGACGCACACCCGCACATCGGCACCAATAAGCTGCCCCTGATCATCCAGGCCATGCGGCAACAAATATTGGACTGTGGCGGACTATTCCTGTTCGAAAAAAAAGTTGTAGATTTTATACTACAAAAGGAAAGGTTAAACTACGTGACCACTTCCGATGGCGATAGATTCGAAGCCGATGCCTTTATCCTTGCGACAGGACACTCCGCCCGGGATATTTTTCATCTCCTGCATAAAAAAAATATCCTCATCGAGGCCAAGCCTTTCGCACTGGGTGTCCGTATCGAACATCCCCAGCAGCTCATCGATCGCATCCAATACCACACCCCGCCAACTGGACCTACAGTCCGCGACCCTCATCTCCCTCCTGCCAGCTATAGCCTCGTTCAGCAAGTCGACCACGCAGGAGTATTTTCCTTCTGTATGTGTCCGGGCGGTATCATCGCTCCCGCCTCCACATCGCCTGACGAGTTGGTGGTCAACGGCTGGTCCCCCTCCCGGCGTAATAATCCCTATGCCAATTCAGGCATGGTGGTCACCGTGGAAGAAAAAGACCTCGCTCCCTTCCGGAAACATGGTCCCCTGGCCGGCATCTATTTCCAGCAAGCCGTGGAACGTAAGGCCTACCAGGCTGGCGGAGGTAAGTTTGTCGCTCCTGCTCAACGCATGGTAGATTTCGTGGAACGCAAGGTCTCTTCCGATCTGCCCGCCTGTTCATACGTACCGGGTATCCATTCCACCGCCCTGCAGCAAGTGCTGCCTCCATTCATATATGACAGCCTCCGGCAGGCATTCCCTTTCTTTGGACAAAAAATGAAAGGCTATTTCACCAACGAAGCAGTGCTCGTCGCCACCGAGTCCAGAACCTCCTCACCCGTACGCGTCCCAAGAGATGCACACAGCCTGCAGCATCCGCAGATTGGAAATCTCTATCCCTGTGGGGAAGGCGCAGGTTATGCGGGCGGTATTGTCAGCGCAGCCATGGATGGCGAGCGGGTAGCTGACCAGGTAGCCCGGGCGATCGATGGTTTTTGACACTCCCCACGCATCCGGACAGTCAACAGTTTTTGACAGGACCAGGGAGGCCCGGGCAGTCTATTCCCAACCGGGCTGATGACGGGACAATAAAAGATTTTTTTCGATGAGCCGGTTCTTGCGGTAGGCCTTCATCTCCATTCGAAGGTCCTTTTTGTCTTTTTTAGTAAGCGGCTGAGATAATAAGTTATCCAGATCAGGCTTGCCGGCATTAACCCAGGCCGTATACCAGAAATCTGCTATCTGATCCGAACTGTGCATCAGCTGATCCTGCACCATCGAGCCGAGATGGAC
>DASZWE010000653.1:0-4272 GCA_035546735.1 Puia sp. | reverse complement strand
CGCCTTTTACAGGGAAGTGATGCGGACAATCCGGAACAAAGGCATACTGGCTGTCATCGGCTATGGGCTTATCCAGCTCTCTTCCTCCGTGGATCGTGTAATGGCGGCTTTTTACCGGGATGTCGTGGGTCCTTATTGGGATAAGGAAAGAAAATACATCGATGACAACTACCGGACTATACCTTTCCCGTTTGACGAGATAGCGTCTCCTCCGTTCGAAAACGCTCTTGAGTGGACGTTTGAGCACCTCATTGGCTATATAGGCACCTGGTCAGCCGTAAAGCACTATAAAAAAGCCACGGGTAAAGATCCCGTCAACCTGATCCACGACGACCTCAAAAAAGCCTGGGGAGACGGGGAAACATACACGGGCAGGCTACCCATTCTTTTACGGGTCACGCGTATCGGGAAATAGTCCCTCAGCCGAAGATCAATGGCAAGTTGGCAACCGTCGTCGCGGCCACCTCCTCCAGACCGGGATCATCTATATTGCAGACCAGTACAATAACGGGGTACGCAGGATAGAATAGGCTTTTGAAGATCGCTTTTTCTATCGATATTCGTTGCTATGAAAGTCGGCATAGCACAGACTCGGCCTATAACGGCTGATACACCCCGCAATATCCAGCAACATAAAACACTGATAGCTCAGGCAGCCTCTTCCGGGGCTGATATCCTCATTTTTCCCGAGCTGTCTTTAACAGGCTATGAGCCGACCCTGGCTCAGGTACTGGCTGTCTATCCCGATGATAAAAAGCTGGACGTATTCCAACAGCTCAGCGATACCCATCGGCTGATCATCGGCGCCGGCATACCTACCCGGCATGGAGATGATATTTGTATCAGCATGGCGCTTTTCCAGCCTGGCAAACCCAGACAGCTGTATTCCAAAAAATATTTACACGCGGATGAAGAGCCCTTTTTTGTCAGCGGCCAGCACGGTCCCAACAGGATAGGGGAAGATATCGCCCTTGCCATCTGTTATGAAATATCGGTTCCACAACATGCGGAAGAAGCGTATACGAACGGAGCAAAGCTCTATATTGCCAGCGTGGCTAAATTCATGCATGGCATCGACAAGGCCCTGGCAAGGCTGGCTGAAATTGGCAGGAGCTATTCCATGACCGTATTGATGTCCAATTCCGTAGGACAGGCTGATGGATATGAATGCGCCGGAAAGAGCTCCATCTGGAATGATAAGGGAGTATTGCTGGGGCAGCTTGACGATTACCGGGAAGGGATACTGCTATTAGATACGGATACAAAGGAAGTGATCGAAATCTATTACCCTTAAAATCACCTGCCCATGCGTTATGTAAAGCTACATATTATCGTCACCTATCTTATCGCCGCCGTCTGGCTTGTCAACGGTCTTTTTTGTAAGGTATTAAATCTCACTCCCCGGCATGAAAGGATCGTAGCCCGCATACTGGGAGAGGCGCATGCCGGCATGTGGACAAAGCTTATCGGCTTTGCCGAGATCGTCATGGCGCTCTGGATCATCAGCGGTATCAAGCCCCGTTGGAACGCTCTTCTACAAATACTGACAATAGCGGTAATGAACGTTCTGGAGTTTGTCCTGGTACCCGACCTCCTGCTCTGGGGAAGATGGAACGCTCTTTTCGCGCTGCTGTTCATTCTATTAATTTATTACCATGCTTTCCTTTTTAAGAAAACATCCATTCGCCGTCCAGGCATTCTTTAAAAGGTCATGGGTGTTGACCTTTGCCGCGCCCCGGCGGGAAGTGGCAAGCCTTGTACCTGAATGCCTGGAATTGGACACCTTTAAGGATCAGTGGGCTTTTTTAGCGGTGGCCCTCGTTCAAACATCGGACCTTCGGCCAAAAGGGTTTCCAAAGGCGTTGGGTACGGATTTTTTTCTCATTGGGTACCGCCTGTTTGTCACCTATACCACACGATCAGGCAAGAGGTTAAGGGGGCTGTACATCCTTCGAAGCCAGACGGACAAAAAAAGAATGACATTTTTAGGGAATCTATTTACACATTATCAGTATACTACAACGGATATCGAGCAACATGAGGGCGGGATACGTTCCCCACAATCCGGATTGACCGTGGAAATATTCCAGCATCCGGGCGAAGTCCCTCTTCCCCAAGGGTCTCCCTTTGCCAACTGGAAAGAAGCCAGAAAATTCGCAGGGCCTTTGCCTTTCACCTTTACCTACAACGCTCATAATGGGGAGGTCCTGATCATCGAAGGAATGAGAGAGAACTGGAAGCCTGCCCCAATAGGGATTAAAGCATATCAATTCCCCTATATCGAAGCGCTCAACATCAAGGGGTTACAGTTGGCCAATGCCTTTACGATTGAAAATATTCCATACGAATGGAAAAAAGGAAGGGTAGAGCTATGGCGTCAATGAGAAAGCCTTTCCAGGGAGTAGGGAATATTCTCCGATTCAACCGGCATTTTTATCTGACAGCCTGTATGATCTTTTTGTTCCTGCTGCTGATAAAATGGTATATCCTTTTATTGGTATTGCTGGCGATCGTTTCCGTATCCATCCTAGCTTCTTTTTACATTTATGACAGGTCTGATCTGTATGAGTTGAAATGGGCCGGCGTCTCCATAAATGACCCGGCTATTATGATCGTTAATATCCATGCAGGTTTTGATGAGACCAGCCTTCTGCTCAGGGAAAAGTTTCCCCGGTCCTCGCTGAAGGTCTTCGACTTTTACGATCCCGGGCGGCACACGGAAATATCTATCAAAAGGGCAAGACGCGCTTATCCGCCTTACCCGGGTACACAAGGCATACATTCTTCCTGTATTCCGCTGGATGATCAAGAGGCTGATAAGATCTTTCTCACATTATCGGCCCACGAGATCCGTGATGAGGAAGAAAGGACGGCTCTTTTCTCGGAGCTGAAAAGAGTGCTCAGGCATGATGGCTGTGTCTTTGTAACCGAACATGTAAGGGATCTCCCTAATTTCCTGGTCTACAACATCGGGTACTTCCATTTTATCTCCCGTCGATCCTGGTACAGAACATTTAAAGAGGCAGGATTTAAAGTTGTCAAAGAAGAGAAAACCACTCCATTTATCACTACTTTTATCCTTAATAAGCATGGAATTTAATCTACGACTTGCCGGAACGCTCCTGATCATGCTTTCTCTTTTGCATATCGTTTTTCCCAGGTATTTCAAGTGGGATAAGGAATTTGCGCAGGTGAGCCTCATCAACAGGCAAATGATGTATATCCATACTTTTTTTATATCTCTGGTGGTCCTGCTGATGGGCATGCTATGCCTGACCTCTGCAGGGGAGCTGATAGATATCAGGCTGGGCAGAACTATCTCACTTGGCCTGGGCGTGTTCTGGCTGACACGTCTCTTGTTCCAGTTTTTTGGGTATTCAGCCAAACACTGGAAAGTCAAGCCGAAAGAGACCTTTATCCATGTGCTATTTTCCCTTCTGTGGGTATATCTATGCTTTGTTTTTTTCTCGGTGTATTTTTTACCAACCCGACACCAGTAAATTGCTGCTGTTTAGATGCCTGTTATAAAGGCACTCCCGGCAGGGTGGCGCCCAGCTCAAGTATGGTAAATCCATGGTCCCGGGCGGTGTCTAGTCTGCCCGCAGGCTTTTTGTTGGGTTGGCTCTTGCCGCATTCACCGCCTTGATACTTACGGTTAGCAGGGCAATAAGCAATGTCACCATTGCCGCCAACAGGAATACCCAGAAGCTTAGAGGGGTCTGGTACGCAAAATTCTGTAACCAGCTGTTCATAGCAAAATATCCTGCGGGTATGGCAATACAGGTAGCGATCAGCACCGGCTTCAGCAGATCTTTTGACAACAGCACCACGATATTCCCCACCGAAGATCCAAGCACTTTTCGTACGCCTATCTCTTTCACACGTTTGGCGGCTGCAAAGGATGCCAGTCCAAACAGGCCCAGACAGGCAACCAATATAGCCAGTCCGGCGAATACGGTTAAAATGATTTGCTGCCGCAGGTTGTTGCGGTACATCTCGCCGAACTGCTGGTCGAGGAAGCGGTATTCCAGCGGATAGGCGGGGGCAGCTTTCGCATATTCGGACTTTATGGCCTGCATACTTGCATCGAGCCGACCGGGTTTTACCTTGATCAACGTTATGCGTCTGTCATTTGCCGGTGAAATTACCAGCGGCGCCATGTCTTCTTTCAAGGAGAGGAAATTATAATCCTCGATGACACCAATGATATGCCGTTTTGCATTATCACGTACGGTGTTTTTGATCCATTTGCCTATCGCCTGTGCAGGCGTC
>DASZWE010000652.1:0-14065 GCA_035546735.1 Puia sp. | reverse complement strand
GTAATCGTAAATAGCTGACAGCGGCTGACCGACGAAAAGCTGATTGGCAATGTCCTGTTTGAATCCATTATACAGCTTCACCAGCTTGTTCCTGTTCCAGAAGATGTTCAGGTCGGTGGACCAGCTGAATCCATTGCCGCTGGTGATATTGATCGTGCTGATCGAGAATTCGAATCCTTTATTGGACATCTCGCCGATGTTCGTGACATACTGGCCGGCGACGCCCGATGTAATAGGCAATGTCAATCCATACAGCACATTACGCGTATGGGCGTTGTAGTAATCAGCGGTGAATGTTACCCTATTGCTCAGCACTGCGAGGTCAAGACCGATGTTCGTAGTCCTCGTATATTCCCAGTCCAGGTTGGAGTTCGGCAGGCTTTGCAGGTTATAGCCCGTCACCACCGTGGTCGGTCCGTAATTGTAATGGATGGTGGAACCTACGGCTCCGTTGGTAGTAAGATTGTTATATGGCGTTACATTTCCCAGCGAGGCATAGGGATTGATAGCCTGGTTGGATGTTTCCCCATATCCGACCCTCAATTTCAGGTCATTGATAAAAGTAACGGACTGCATAAAATTCTCCTGGGAAATATGCCAGCCCGCGGACATGGCAGGATAGTGATGGTATTTATGTCCTTCCGCCAGACGGGACGATCCGTCGATCCTGCCCGTAAGGGTCAGCAGATACCGGTCCTTGTAAGAATAGTTGATGCGGGCCATATACGATTGCAAGCCCCAGGTTGCTTCGGTGCCGCTGACCACCGGCTTGACATTATTGGAGGGATTGGACAGGCCAAGATTGTAGAATTCGATAAAGTCGGCATTGATGGAATCCTTGCTGACATAAGTGCTGTGAGAAATATCCTTCTGGACGCTGTACAGGCCGGTTACACTGATCCTATGCCCGCCACGAAGCTCCTTTTCGTAGCTGAGGATATTTTCCAGGGTATACCCATAGCCTTCCGCGTTGTTGACGCTTGCGGTATTACCCTGACCGGGGCGGAAGAAGCTCGGGTTCAGCTTCGTGTCGGCGCTCTTGAACTGATCATCCTCCTCGCGGCGATAGTTCAGGCCGACATTGATCCGGTACTTCAGCCCCGGAATGATCTGGTATTCGCCATAGAATGTATTGAAAGTGCGCATGCGCTTTATCACATCCACCCAGTTGGTATTATTATGCTTCAGCAGTATCGGGCTGTAAGTGGTGAACTTGTCATCGGTATTGCCATAGGGAGACAGTACAATGATCCCGCCTGAATCCGGAGTATACAGGGGGCTTGCCGCCAGCATATTGAACATCATGCCCGAATTCAGGAACTGTGTGCCGTTGGACACGGTGTATGTATTCAACGTATTCAATCCCACCTTCAGCTTCTTGCCTATCCTGGTGTCGATGGTTGCCCGAAGAGAATACCGGCTGAAATCTATACCGGGCAGCACCGCGCTCTCCTTATAATAGCTGCCGCCCAAAGAATAGGTCGAGCCTTCCGGACTGCCACCGGATACCGTCAGGTTATTGTCCGTTGTGATCCCCGTCTGGTACATCAGCTTTTGCCAGTCGGTATTGACCCCCTTGGCAAGATTGGCTGTTTCGAATGCATCGTTGAGATAGCCCGTATTCGCGTTTATGCGCATGGCTGTATATTGCTGTGAATTGAACATGGGATATTCCTTTTGTATCTTATTGGCGCCTACATACCCACTGTAATCTATCCTGGCAGCCCCGGCCTTTCCCTTTTTGGTGGACACCAGTATAACGCCATTGGCGCCGCGCGAACCATAAATGGCCGTAGCGGACGCATCCTTCAGCACTTCGATAGAGGCAATATCATCAGGGTTGATATCATTTAAATTACCGCCTTCAAAAGGGATCCCATCCAGCACCAGCAAAGGGTCATTGGAACCTAGTATGGACCTTTCTCCGCGCACACGGATAACAGTATTCGCACCGGGCGCCGTTCCTACCCGCTGGATCTCCACACCCGCGGCCCTTCCCTGCAGCGCCAGCGCCATATTCGCCGCCGGCACTTCCTTCAGTGTCTTTGCGCTTACGCTGACGATGGACCCCGTCACATCCCTTTTCTTTTGTGTACCATATCCCACCACGACTACCTCGTTGAGAGAGTTGGCAGATGCATGCAGGACAGCATCCAGAAAAGAACGTCCCTGGACATTCACCGTAAAAGGAGTATAGCCGACGGAAGAGATCACCAGCACTCCATTGGAAGGAGCATTGATCTCGTAATTGCCGGCGTCATCCGTCGTAACAGCAGCCTTTGTGTTTTTCTCCTGGACCGTTGCCTTGGGCACCGGCTGCCCGCTTTCGTTAACCACACGGCCCTTGACATGGACCGTATTCTGTGCAGTCAGTGAAGGAAGGATCAGAAACATCGCCAGAGAGCAAAATGTCAATACTGGAAGGACCTTGAGACACTGAAGAAGTCTCGGCCGTAAGCCCATCATAAGACTTTGCTTAAACGAATTTCTCATAATGTAAACGTTTTAAATTTTACAGGTTTTGGTTAATAGTTAACTTGTCCCGGTGTCTTCCGGGAAAAGCTCTTCTTACAATAAATAATAGGTGATGATAAAGTGGCCGGCAACGCAGACGGCCGGCAAATGGCGGCTTTTGCTTGTTTTATCTGCATAAGACAATCGTTAATTTTTAGGTTTATGGCAAATATGCAGGGCAGGATCGCTCCATAAATGTAGGAAGTTTTCTGAAAAAATGTAACCGATTACATTTTTTTTCAAAAAAAATATTTAATTTACCTTCACTTTCAACGTGTAAACGATTGTATGCCTACAGGAAAAGAAGTTACCATATACGATTTAGCCCGCAAGCTGAACATTTCCATTGCGACCGTAAGCCGTGCCCTTAAAGACGATCCTGTGGTCAGTAAGAAGACCCGGAAGAGGATCGCAGACCTGGCAGAAGAAATGGGCTATCGCTCTAATAATTTTGCACGCAATCTGCGGACACAGCGTACCAACACCATCGGGGTCATCGTCCCCCGGTTGAATAGCTATTTCATGTCCACCGTCATCGCAGGTATCGAGAACATAGCCAACAGCGAAGGCTACAATCTTATCATCAGCCAATCCTCCGAGTCGGCGCAAAAAGAAATGAACAGCGCCAGGACCATGTTCAATAACAGAGTGGACGGACTGCTCGTATCCCTGGCCTATGACACGGACAAACTCACCCATTTTGAACCCTTCATAAGGAAAAATATTCCCCTTGTCTTTTTCGACCGTGTCGAAGATCACGCCAACTGCCTTAACATACTTATCAATAATAAGAAGGCCGCTTACGAAGCAACCACTCATCTCATCAGCCAGGGACGCCGGCGCATCGTCTATATCACCGCCACGCCCAAACGCAACGTGTATATCCACCGGTTGGAAGGGTACAAAGAGGCCCTCGCCGATCAAAAGATCCCGTTCAAAAAGGAATATATATTATTGAGCAATCTGAGCCAGGAGGCAGGGGCGGAAGCCGCCAGCCTGATCCGTCAGATGGACCCGCTGCCGGACGCCGTATTTGTCGCCAACGACAATTGCGCCGTAGGATGCATGGTAGCCCTCAAACAATCCGGCATTCTCATCCCCGGGGACATCGCCTTCGTCGGTTTCAATAACGACCCTGTGTCCACCGTAGTGGAACCCAATCTCACCACCATCAACTACCCGGGATACGAAATGGGGCAGGTGGCGGCGCGCAACCTGATCAACCATCTCAGCGGAGCTTCCAGCATCCACGCCACCAACACCATCATTCTTCGCAGCGAGCTCATCATTCGCGAATCTTCCGGCCCCAAAAGAAAATACCCTAATGGTTAACAAAGTAGCCATCATTACCGGAGGCAGCGGTGGCATCGGTCTCGCCATCGCCAAAACATTCGTACAGCACAATATCCACACCGTCATCATCGGACGCGATCAGGAAAAATTGCAGACGGCCTGCGAACAGCTGGGCCCCCTTTGTCACGCCCTCCGGCAGGACCTCAGCGATCTCGCTTCCCTGCCCGCCCTGGTACAAAAGATCATGGATAATTACGGCCGCATCGACATACTCGTGAACAACGCAGGCATCCATCAGAAAAAAGATTTCATAGAGGTGACGGACGAAGAATTCCAGCGCGTTCTCTATACCAACGTATCGGCCATATTCTCCCTGTCCAGGGAAGTGGTACGGCATATGGAACAGGCAGGCAGCGGCGTCATCATCAATATCAGCTCCATGGCCGCACAATATGGGATTCCAAAGGTCATCGCCTATTCAGCTTCCAAATCCGCCATCGAAGGAATGACCAGGGCCATGGCGGTGGAGCTTTCTCCCAAAGGCATACGCGTCAATTGCATTGCCCCGGGCTTTATCGCCACCGACATGTCGGAAAAAGCGCTGAACGGAGACGCCGACCGAAAACAAAAAGTTCTCTCCAGGACCCCGATGGGCAGACTGGGTGATCCCGCCGATATAGGGGATGCCGCCCTCTTCCTCGCCCTGGACGGAGCGAAATACCTCACCGGGGTCGTACTGCCCGTGGATGGCGGCAACTCCATTGGATTTTAGACAGTTAACACCCCGGCCCGTACAGTCCCAAAAAATTTGGGCTTTTTCGAAGTATATAATACCTTTAATGTCCTGTTGAAGTTTTAAGGCTCTTGATTGAGGCGCAACTACACCTTAAAACAACCTTATCTATGTCCTATTCAAAAGTTTGCCTGAGTGCAATGCCTCTGCTGCTGATGACCTTTTTTTCCCAACCTGGAGATGCTGGCGGTTATTACAATCTAAAAGGAGATCGTCTCTCTTTTCTCGGAACACCTGGTCCCAGGAAAGTGATTGTGCTTACACGAAGCTCAAAAGAAGAAGTGATCAATCAAATGCTGGAAGCTAACATGATCATCGATCTTCCTTCTCCGGGCATCATAGATTCAATGAATGTGGCTTATGACAGGGCCAACCACAGACAGGGCCTGGAGCAGAAGTTCCTGGTAGGTAGTAAAGGAGAAGTATCGGTCATCGTCCAGGGAACAAGATATGAAGTTCCTCCTGTCGAAAACCTGAAAGCCGGTCTGGACCTGAAAACAAAAGGCGATACCATCACAGCCTACGATGTCCATACACACGGAGAGCTGTTATCCGAAGACGAAGAGCCTTATTTTATGTCCGGACCCTCGCTGACTGACAGAAAAAATGATTATTTTAACTATAGACATCAGGCCAGTATCATACTATCCTATGACAGAGAAAGATCAGACCTTAGCACCGGCAATAGTCAGACCGTCGGATCAGACAACGAAAAAGAAAAGAACAACTATAAGTATGTCCAAAAGATCGTCTTCTATTATTCAACAACAAAACCTGTCACGCTGCCATTCGACGATTTTTGCAGCATCGTTAAAAAAATACGGAATAATTGAAAAGACCCTCCTTTTGCTGATCCCCATTGTCCTCTCCCATTACTCTAAAGGACAATCTCATGCTCCTGTCGACAACCTATCGGTGTTCCCCGACTCCATTGTATATACCTTTACACCGCATCTCGTCCCTCAAAAAGATACGGAGTCCGTCCCTCCCCTGCTTTTCAAGATCAAGTTGCCGCCCCATATATTGTCCAGCTATACTTCCGGCTTTGACGCTTTTGGCTTCCGCTACACTGACCGGCAGACAGTCTATGTATATATCGACTATTATAAAAAGGATGCCACCGACACTTCCTACCGCGTCATCCGGGAGAATGAAATAGAACACCTTCTGCTCGACGATCTCAACGCCATCAACTACCGGAATAAACTGGACATCGACAACAACCCTTTCAGCCCCGCGAGAGAAACCTGGCTTATAAAGAAAGGGCCGGCCACTATCCTGCTTTATAACATCCGGAAGGAGAACATGACCCGCTTTCTCCACGACGCCGATAGCTTTACTTTCCTGTAAAAGGCTTATATTTACTAAGCAGACCACGGGTCTGCTGGCCGAAGGCCCATCATTAGACGTGCACGGCCATCCCCTATGACCACATTGAATCCTTGCGTCCGACGAGAGACCTCCCATTCAAAACGATTGCTTGCATGTAAAAGGATGAGCGGCGTCAGTAGCTCATCCTTTTTTTTAACATTGCCGCATGATACGTTCTATCATCTTTTGCCTGGCGCTGCTCCTCGCGCAGCCCGGCCTTTACAGCCAGACACTTTATAGGACATCACCGCCGCTCCCCCCGACAGAACCATCCGGGGCGACGAACATATCACATATATCAACAACAGCCCCGATACCCTCCGGGCGCCCGTTATAAAGCTGATCCTGAATATCCATAAACCGGGCGCCGTCCGCTATGGACAGACTGACAGCGCCTATCTCACAAATGGAGTGGTGATCGACGCCTTTACACAGAACGGACAAGCCCGGCCATTTGCCACTTCCGAAACAGTAGGGACATGGCGCCCCTTCCGGCTGGACAAGCCCCTGGCCCCGCACGACAGCGTCGAGCTCACCTTCAAATGGCATTACCAGCTATCGTTGGAAAGCAATCGGGAAGGAATGATCGACAGCACCACTTACTTCCTCGCTTATTTCTATCCACGCGTGGCCGTCTATGACGACTACAATGGCTGGGGACGGGAATGAAAAACAGGCCCAGATAAGCTTTACACCGGCCGCCGGCAAAAAGCTGCTTTCGCTGGAATTGAAAGGAGGTATCTATGTAGATGCTGATATATCGAACAACCGCTGGACGGCTCCGTGATAGAACGACTATGACACCGGCCACAAACACCATTAACAGGTCTTTCAGATTAACCCTTAGTTGCCGGTAATTATACCCAAAAGCCTTTGAGGTATGCCGCCAATTGGTCTACTTTTAAGGGACCCAAACCCTATGATATGACCAGAAAGACCCTTATTCTGTTCGTAGCCGCATCGCTCTTTCTTTCACCGGGCATCAACGCGCAGTCCTATCCCGGAGGGATCAGCAATAACCTCAGTCTGTGGATGATCGCCGACTCGGCTACCACGGTGCGGCCAACCAATGCTACCATCAGCACCTGGAAGGATCAAACAAAGACCAATACCTTCAGCATCTCGGGTACGGCTTCCTCTATCACCGTCGTTAAGAACGCCGCCAACTTCCATTCAGCAGTCCGGTTTACAGGATCATCCGCCACGCTCCAGGGCAATGCCTCCATACAATGGTCGGAGTGCAGCGCCGTTGCCAGCTTCACGGGCGGTATCACCTCGGAAAGAGGCACGGTGATTTCCCCCGCTACCAGCGGAACAGCTCCGAATGATGCTTCCCGTTATTATTTCCGCAGCGGCCGGGAAGGCAGTAACAGCTATCTGTATGCGGGCATGGGAGTGGATTCCATCGGATTTGAATACATAACAGCTCCACCCGACAGCCAGTACAACCTGCTCACCGCCAGCGGCGTGAACAATGTCTTCACCCGCAACGGATGGGACGCCAGGGTAGGCAGCCTTTATGGAGGATTCACCGCCCGCGCCACGACCATGACCAGCAAACCGCAAATAGGCGATCGGTCTACGGATGACAGCCCGTTAAAAGGATACATCGCCGAGATCGTTCTCTATAGCCAAAACAACGCCACCAACAGGAATAAGGTGGAATCCTATCTCGCTCTCAAATACGGTATATCCCTGGGAACAGCTTCCAGCCCGGTAAATTATATTTCTTCCAACGGCACGACATACTGGACGGAGAACGCCACCTATCAGCATAATATATTCGGCATCGGTAACGATGGGGGATCAGGGCTTCTCCAATCCCAGTCCACCAGCATGAATTCGGGTTATGGTGACGGAACGGGAAGATCCGGCATGGGCAATCTGGTGCTGACGGCCCTCACGACACTCGGCAACCAGCAGTTCCTCATGATCGGCACTGACTCGGCCACATTGACGGAAGAGCAGATCACCTCCACCATGGGTCCCGCCACGGCTGTAAGCTCCTGGCGGACCACACGTACCTGGAAGGTACAGAATACGGGGTCCATCGCCACAGCTCAGCTGACATTCGACATGACAGGCCTCTCGCTCAAAGGCGGTACGACAGCCAGTAATTACTGGCTGCTGGTCGATCCGGACGGTGATGGCAATTTTCTTACAGGCGCCACCCATTTCTACCAGGCCACCGGCATTACCTCGAATAAGGTAGTGTTTGCGTCCGTATCGCTGACAAACAATACTGTCTTTACCTTGCTGACCAAGCCATCCTCTACGGTGATACTGGCTGCCACCTGGCAGGACTTTACAGCCCGGACACAGCAGAGCTCGGTGTCGCTGGATTGGACGATAACACATGATGAGAATATCCTCCATTACGACATCGAACGCTCCGCCAATGCCAATGACTATATGCGTGTAGGCAGCCAGGCGGCCAGACAAAATACCACAGCGGTTCAATACTCTTATACTGACCGGCCCGGTTCCGGCACCTGGTACTATCGCATCAAGGCAGTGGATATGGACGGAGGGGAGTCCTATAGCCCTATTCGCACGATCGCTCTCGGCGCTACAGCCCGGCAATTCCTGCGCCTGGGATCCAATCCCATTGCGGGCGGACGGCTGCAGCTGCACATCGACCTGCAGGAGAACAATACGGTGCAGGTCCGCATTACCGACAGACAGGGCAAAGGGCTTGTACAACGGCAGTATGCGCTCCCACCGGGCGGCAGCACCCTTAGCATCGACATGAACGGCTATCCGGCAGGACTTTATTTCGTACAGGCACGAACCACGGCAGACAGCAAGACCCTGTCATTTTTAAAATAGATGTAAAGTTTAGCAAGCCGGATTCCATGAATTTGACCGAAATTGGCGCATGATTCCTCGTATCGCCCACCATCCATACGGACTGCTGATGGCAGTCGTACTCTTATGCTCTGTATCGGCCCTCGCACAAAGAGGCCCGCTCTTTCGTGATCCTTCGCAGCCCATGGCAGCGAGGGTCGACGACTTGCTGACGCAGCTTACCGACTCGGAAAAAGTCTCCTTATTAGGCTATCGCAGCAGGCCGGTGGAAAGACTTTCCATTCCGGCTTACAACTGGTGGAATGAAGCCCTCCACGGCGTCGCAAGAGCAGGTGACGCCACAATGTTCCCACAGGCCATCGGCATGGCAGCGACCTTTGATCCTCCTCTTTTACAACAGGCAGGCAGCTATATCTCCACCGAAGCGAGAGCCAAATACAACCTGTCGGCAGGGATGGGAAGACCACAGCAATACATGGGACTGACCTTCTGGTCCCCCAATATCAATATCTTCCGCGACCCCCGATGGGGACGTGGCCAGGAGACATATGGAGAAGACCCCTATCTGACGGCCTCCATGGGCGTAGCCTTCGTTCAGGGAATACAAGGCAGCGGTGGCCAGGGCGGAGACCCGCTGGCGGGGCATTATCTGAAGGCAACCGCCTGCGCCAAGCATTTTGCCGTCCACAGCGGTCCCGAAGCCAACCGTCATACCTTCGACGCCATCGTCGATGAGAAGGACCTGCGGGAGACCTATCTCTATGCCTTCAAAAAGCTGGTAGACGGCGGTGTGGAGTCCGTCATGTGCGCTTACAACCGGGTCAACGGCGAGCCCTGTTGCTCAGGCCCTACCCTGCTGCATCGTATACTGAGGGACGAATGGAAGTTCAAAGGACATGTAGTGACAGACTGCGGAGCGCTGGACGATATTTTTGAGCGGCACAAGGTCCTGGATGGTCCCGTGGCCACCGCGGCAGCCGCCATCAAGGCGGGCGTCAACCTGGACTGCTCCAGCGTGCTGCAAAAAGATGCGCTGCAGGCCGTCCGCCAGGGTCTGCTGACACATGCCGATCTGGATTCAGCCCTCACGCCCCTGCTACGCACGCAGATAAAGCTTGGTTTCTTCGACAGCAGAGATCATAACCCTTATAGCTCTTACGGAGCAGACAGCATTCATAGCCCGGCGCACATAGCCCTTGCAAGAGCCATGGCCCAAAAAAGCATGGTATTGCTGAAAAATGAAAAGGGGGCGCTCCCGATTGCTTTGGATAAGATCCATTCCATCATGATCACAGGACCCAACGCCTATTCCTTCGACGCCCTCTCCGGCAACTATCATGGCGTGTCATCCCATATGGTGAGCTTTGTGGAAGGCATCACTGCCGCCGCCGGTCCGGGCACCCGCATAGAATATGACCAGGGCAGCGATTACTCCGACACCACCCATTTTGGAGGAACCTGGGCAGCCTCTAATGCCGACCTGACCATTGCCGTCATTGGCCTCACGCCGGTGATGGAAGGAGAAGAAGGCGACGCCTTCCTCGCTCCGCACGGAGGCGACAAGGTGGACCTCAACCTGCCCGCAGCGCACATCGCCTACATAAAAGCCCTGCGCAAAAGCATTCGCACCAAGCCCCTCATCGCCGTCGTCACAGCGGGCAGCGACATCGACCTCTCTACCATCGAACCATACGTCGACGGCATCATCCTTGCCTGGTACCCCGGAGAGCAGGGCGGCAATGCCCTTGCAGATATCCTCTTTGGTAAAGTATCCCCTTCGGGGCACCTGCCCGTCACCTTCTACCGTAGCCTCAGCGATCTTCCATCCTATAAGGACTACAGCATGAAAGGCAGGACATACAGGTATTATAACGGTCCCGTACAATATCCTTTCGGGTACGGTCTCAGCTATACTACCTTTGGCTACAGCTGGCAGCAGCAGCCGAAGAACCGCTACGCACTGACAGACACCATCAGCCTGGCTGTCGCTGTTTCCAATACGGGGTCCATGGAGGGCGACGAAGTGGTACAGGCCTATATCGAATATCCCTCCTCCGGCAGGATGCCCGTGAAAGAGCTGAAGGCCTTTCAACGCCTCGCTGTACAAAAGGGTCGGACACAGGATGTGCATTTATCCATTCCCGTTAGCGACCTGCGGAAATGGGACCTGTCTACGGGCAAATGGAAACTCTATCCGGGCACCTATAAGATAATTTTAGGCAGTCATTCAAGAGATGAGAAGCTGGCTTCTGCCTTTACCGTCAAATAGAAAGTCTTAGCTTCCTCTTTTCCAGCCAGCCGGTGAGCATGACGATGGCAAAGGCATAAAGAATGGATTTGACAATGCCGGCGCCATCCGTGCGCAGGCTCTCGGGCAATCGCCACCGGTCGCCCATAAGATGGTAGATGGCAAAATGAATATTCGGCAGAAGGTAACATGTCAGAGTGCTCGTGCCGGCAGGCCGGATCAGCCGGTACCATTCCTTTCGACCTTTCAGGTCCATAAGCCAGGCCAGCAGCACAAAGCCGGCAATGCTGATGCCCATGGAGAGCAGTATCCAGGCAGGAGTTCCCCGCAATTTGGAGATACCCCAGTAAGGACGCAGCCCAAATCCAGCCAGCGTCGCCAGTATGGCAAATACCAGCAATAGCCACAGGCTTTGAACAGCCTTATCTTTCTCCACACCCTGACGGTATATAATGGCCACCAGCACCCCTCCCATCGTAAGGAAAGGCAGCGAGCCGCTACCCACTATCCAGAAAAAATTACGGATGGGCTTCAACATCACGAGCATCTTCGCGCTATCCGCAATACACAGGGACAAGAAAAAGAAAAAGGACAGCCATAGCACCTGCTGACGCCCCTTTGTCCATAAATAGAGACAGGCGCAAATCAGATAACACCAGCCGATAAGTCCCAGAATGCCATACCATTGAGGCTTCATCCAGACGATATGTCCATGGTCCCGCCCTTTGTATACGATAGCCAGCAACACTAATAACAGGATGCCCGACCATTGAAATGCACGCTTCCTATTCTTTTTCATCTCCCGCGGATAATCCAGCCATACCAGGAAAAAGGCGATGGTAGCCAGTAAAAGCCACCAGTATTGAGGAATAAGAGCTCCCTGCTTTACATAATTTTCGTAATTTACATTGTAGATACCCATTATCAGCAACGCGAGACTGCGAACGAGTATATGGATCAGCGTGCTCTTACGCGTATACCCCTTTGCCTCCCTGTTAGCAATAGCAAAAGGAATGGAAAGACCCACAATAAAAAGAAAGGCGGGAAATACGACATCCGCCAGCCCCATCCTGTCCTCCATCTCCCCGGCATGCTCCAGCCATGATGGCACGTCCTTCAGCGATACCAGGTCATTTACAAAGATCATCAGCAGCATGGTCAGCGCTCGCAATGCATCCACGGAAGCCAGCCGGCGGGTCACTGTTGTCATAATAATATCTCCTTCCTCAAAGAAATTTCTTCCAATAGAATAACCAGTCGATCATACGGCTGGTGTAGCCATACTCATTGTCAAACCAGGCGATGAGCTTGAGATGAGATCCCACCACCGAGGTCAGCGTACCATCGATGAGGCAGGAATGAGTATTGCCCTTGATGTCCAGTGATACCAACGGCTCTTCGCTATAGTCGATAATACCTTTATATTCATGATGAGCTGCCTTGCCGAACAGGGAGTTGATCTCCTGTATAGTGACAGGACGTTTCATCTGCACCGTAAAATCCGCCATGGCGCCATTGGCCACCGGTACCCTTGTCGATACGGCCGCGATCCTGCCTTGCAGTGCCGGCATTAGCCGCTCCAGGCTGAGAGCCAGGTCTATTTCCACCGGGATGATCGATTCGGCCGCCGCCCTGCCCCTCCTGAATTGCTTATGCGGCGCATCCACCAGCTCCTGACGGGAAGTGTAGGAGTGCAGGATGTTCAAATGCGCCGATTGGATACCAATGGAATTCAACAGGTACAGTATATGGGTCGAACAATTGGTCATACATCCTCCCGGTGAAATGACAAGCGTGTCCGACGCCAGGACATGCTGGTTAAACCCATAGATCAGTAAAGGAATATCGGGTGTACCCGTTGTCGACAAAAGCACCTTTCGGGCGCCCGCATCCAGATGCAGACCTGCACCCTCTCCATGAGAGAACCTCCCGGAACATTCCAGCACGACGTCTACACCCAGCTGCTTCCAGGGCAGCCGCACCGGATCAGCCTCGCGAAATACGGCAATTTCCTTGCCAGCCGCCAGCAGCCTGCCTTCACACAGCTCCACCGGCCCGGGCAGCGTACCGTAAATAGAATCATATCGGAAAAGATATACCAGGTTCTCCGTGTCCATAATGTCATTCACCGCCACCAGGTCCACGCCGGGAAGATGCAGAAGCCTCCTGCCTAACAACCGTCCTATACGCCCCATACCGTTGATTGCTACACGCATGATGGGAAAGATTGAAATGAACCGCAAATATCGCACATTAAGTCTTATCTCACAGCATCATATCCAGCGTATCCTCCCTTTTTCTGAAATAAAAGGAATCTAAAATGTATAAAAAACCCATGATCGTCCCAAAGGCCCCGATAAGCCAGGTGATGCCTTCTGCCCGGACAAAAGGGCTGTATAACAAGGTCCCGCCAAAGATCACCGACAGCATTCCCACCAGCAGTATGAACCGCCACCCCCTGACCACCCGTCGCAGCGAGAAGGCCGCCAGTATCTTCAGTATGCCCACCAGCAATATCCAGATGCCGATGAGATAATCCAAAAGGATAAAGGACAGCAGTGGATTGATAAGCAGCAAAAGAGCAAAAAGAAAGTCTAGGATGCTCTCTATCTGCATCCAAAGGCTTTCCTGCGGGTATCTCTTATTGACTACGATGACTGCCTGCAACAGGATGCCATTGATCAGCAACCCCGCCCCCGCATACTTGGCCAGTTTTACATAGCTGCTCAGGGGATGGAGAAAGGCCATAACCCCTATGACCAGGAATACCACTCCAACGGCCATCAGCAATATCCAGATAGATGATCTTTTTCGCATAGGTAGAAGATTAGATGGAAGATATGGAAAAAACCCTTTACCTTTGAAGTCATCAGATGATATGATGAAAGCAACCAGTCCCCTTCAACGATATTCTTTGGCGGACGCCGTCGTCAGCCGGCTGCAGCAGCAGCTGTCCCTGGGAGAATACCAGCCCGGAGAAAAATTACCATCGGAGCCGGAGCTGATGGAAAAGTTCGGCGTAGGCCGCAGCACCATCC
>DASZWE010000651.1:0-8127 GCA_035546735.1 Puia sp. | reverse complement strand
GCACTTATTTCGATAAGGCGACGGGATGGGAGGGGGATGAAAATACACCATTACGTATCAATTCTACCGAAGCAAAGAATGCGCTTCGGACCTATCTGAAATTCAAGCCATATAACTCCGGCAATTATACGGATGTCGACCAGGCAAGGCAGATGCAGCTCATGGTAAAAGGCAATACCGCCATGGCGATCGTGTGGACCGACATGCTATATCCATACTTAAAGAGTGATACGGGGTTTAGTAAAACCTTTGGATTTACGACCATACCGGGGAACAAATCAATTCTTTGCGGAGGGGCTTATTTTATAAACAGACAATCCCATCACCCCAAAGAGGCCGCTGCCTATGTGGTGGACCAGCTGCAGCCGTCCGTACAGATCGAACTGGCCAAACGGGGTTTGTGCTCTCCTTTACAAAGCGTCTATAAAGATCCTGAGGTACGTAAAATACCTTATACGGACGCCTTATATGAATCATTAAAAAGGGGTGGGATGTTTCTTCAGTCCGGGCCGGACGCCGATGCGATCACTGAAGTGATCGAGGCATATATTCAAAGAGCGTGGAATAACGAGCTTTCGCCCGAGGATGCGCTCGATAAGGCTTACGGGGAAATAGTGCAAAAAAGAACGGAGACATTCAGAAAATTGAGAGGAAATAAATAGAATATGAATAACCCTTTTCCGACAACCGTCCTAATAAGGTCTTCATTACTGCTGATAGTCCTATTGGTTGCAGGGTTCTTATTTCCTTTTTTCACCCATGTACAGTATGCTGATATAATGTCGGGCCTCTTTTCAAAAGACGCCGATACGGCGCTGGATCCTTTGAATAAAAGTCTGATCTTTTCAGCATTGTGCAGTTTCATCATCGTGTCGCTGGCTCTCCTTCTTTCCATAGGACTGCGCTCCATATCAATAGATTCAAGCCGCGCGACGTGGTTGGGCGTCCTGCTAATCCCCATTATAACCGGAAACCTTTCCTCTGCTTTTGTCTGGAAGATAGCTCTCCTGGATCATCCGATATTCTTCCGGAGCTATATGCTGAAGTTTATAATGGTGGGTATAACGCTGTTCTGGCAGTATGGGACCTTTTTTATATATCTTTTCTGGCTCAACAGCCAATTCATTCCTAAAGACAGACTACAGTATGCCGTGTCCGGCAAACTTTCTTTTTATGAGACCATACGCGACATGGTGCTGCCTGTGCAGCGGAATCTATATGCCCTGGTGTATACGGTGAGCTTCATTTCCTTCTTTTATGAAGAGACGAGAATAGGTCTTATTTTCAGATCATCGAGGGGAACACATACGGAGCTGATCAGTCAATGGCTGAACAGGCTGTACAGGACGGATAGTTCGCTGAGTCCGGATTTGGCCTTTACAAGCGTTGCCACCGCATCGATGATGATCTTTGTAGCAGGTCTTGTGGGACTCCTTGTCATGCTTGGCATCAAGACAATGATCTTCAACAAGATCGTCAAGGGCAATCGTTCCTTTTCGTTTTTGAGGAAGACCAGGTATATGTCGGGATGGCTGCTTTGGGCGCTATTGTGCTTTGTGTTGTTCCCTCTTGTATATGCCGTTGTCAAATATGCGGCCGCCGCACAGTTTTCCTTTGGCATTTTTGGAATATCCATAGGGATTACTTTTGCAGCTGCCGTCCTGGCTACGCTCTTCTCTATCATTTTTGCCATGTTTTGCCGGATAGCATGGAAGAATATGTTGTCGGAGTTTAATTTCAGGTCGATGTTATTTATTATCGCGGTGCTCATGCTACTATTTATTCCACCTATTGTCATACTCATATCGGGATTCAAATGGATGCAGTTCATCGACTACCAATCGACCTTTTCGGTGTACATCGTATGGATCATCTCTCATGTTCTTCTTTCGTTCCCCCTCATTGCGGCCTTTGCCATTGCGACCCATTTCAGGGTCAGCAACCGGGTTTTGGACTTTATGGCAGGGCATAAGGTCTCCGGGTGGAGAAGATGGAAGGATTGCTTTTGGGGGCCGCTACGGGTCGATTACATCCTGATACTTGTTCTGTCTTTCTCGACCATCTGGAATGAGACGACGGTGAACAGTATCCTTTCCGACACGATACCGTCCTTTGTCACCGAGCTCAATAAGACGATCAGCGGCAGAGGGACTGATTATGGCCGGGCGATGGACTTCCTCTATATAGCGATCCTTCTCTCGATGGCAAGTATTTTTCTATGGAATATAGTATTAGGGAAGATCCAAAAAGAAAAATCAATTAAATGAGCTATTTACAATTAGACAATATCAGCTTTGGGTACCCGGAAAAGGACATCCTTTTTCAGGATCTCAGCGCCACCTTCCAGAATCCAAACAAAAATAAGGGGTATGCCATTGCATTGATGGGGGCCAGCGGCAGCGGGAAGTCGACCCTTCTTGGGCTTATGATGAAGACATTAAAGCCTCATCGCGGGCGTATTACTTCTCTGCCGGCCGAGCCAGTGATCTCTTATGTGCCTCAGGAGCCGGTGCTTTTTGAACATTTGTCCCCTCTCGAGAATGCCCGCTATTTCTCGAAGATAGCTTCTTATAAGAAAATGTTTGATGAAGCCTTGTTTACCTTTCTCGTCGGAGCCCTGGGTATGGAAGGGGTGCTTTACAAAGCGGGGAAAGTGCATGAGCTCAGCGGCGGGGAGAAGCAAAGGATCCAATTATTACGCGCGTTGTCCATCAAGCCCGACATTCTTTTACTGGACGAGCCTACAACAGGCCTGGATGCGGACATAAAGCTGCAATTTCTGAACGAGCTTCGGGAGATCATTGTAAGCCACAAGGTACTGGCAATATATGTCACCCATCATAAGACCGAGGCTGAGTTCATAGCGGATGAAGTTGCCTTCCTTGTGAAAAAGGACCGCCAGCCGATGGGTCATATTTTTCAAGGGCCGTTGTTTGAATTTGTAACCCGGCCGCCTGTACTGGAAGGGATAAAGATCTTCAATTATCCACATCCTAATATCCTGAAGGTTGGCTGGGATGGCAGGGGGAAGATATGTATACCCGAGCATATCCCGGAGAATGCGGATTATGCGGTAGTGAGGCCGGCGGATGTCGGATTCAGCATCGATGGGCAGGAGGCATTTTCAATATCCAGCAGTAATGGTATTTTCTCAGTCCTGGAAATAAACGGGCAGAGGATCACGGTGAATACCTGTCCTGAGATCTTTCAGCCGGGGATGAAGATCAGATTCGGGGATGATATGTTGATCTATTCACCCGATCATACTTTAAAACAGGCCGATCTTTCGGCTGTCAAGTAATATATTTTCAATGGATAATTACCCGCATATATTGGAGAAGGAGCGGTCGCTGGATCCCGGGGACTGGGATGGAATGAAGCGACTGGCATTATCGATGGTAGAAGACATGTTCGAATATTTGCGTAATATAAGGGACCGGCCAGTGTGGCAGAAGCTTCCTGAGGCTATAAAGACCGGGTTTAAAAAGCCTCTTCCCAGGCAGCCACAAGAAGTGGAAGATATTTACGGGGAGTTCAAGGAGATGATACTGCCTTATAGCAAGGGGAATGTTCATCCGCGGTTTTGGGGCTGGGCCATAGGAACGGGGAGTCCTTTTGGAATGCTTGCGGAAATGCTGGCTGCGGCCATCAATCCGGATATTTGCATGGGTGGGCATGCGCCCATGTATGTCGAAGAACAGGTGATCGAGTGGATGAAGGAGGTGATGGGCTTTCCTGCCGGGGCCAGTGGCGTGCTGGTAAGTGGCGCATCGATGGCAAATCTAACGGCGCTGATCGTGGCCCGGGATGCGTTCCTGTCAAGGACAGCGGAGGTGAAGGATGGGGGGGCGGCGCGACTGGTGCTTTATGCGTCACAGGAGACACATAGCTGTATAAAGAAGGCGGTCGATGTTATGGGGCTGGATAGAGGCGCGTTGCGAATGATTGAAACGGACGGCGCTTTTCAGATAAATATAGACCTGCTCGAGCAGACAATCCGGGAGGATATTAAGAATGGGTATCATCCTTTCTGTATCGTGGCCAATGCCGGAACCGTCAATACGGGTGCGATCGATGCGCTGGAGTCCATTTATGGCCTGTGCCAGAAATATAGGTTGTGGATGCACGTGGACGGGGCACTTGGCGCATTTTCAATTTTAATTCCTGAATTAAAAGAAAAATTTGCATATTTGCCTTACGCCGACAGCGTGGCTTTCGACCTTCATAAGTGGATGTCGATGCCCATCAGTGTTGGATGCGTCCTTGTACGGGACGGCCATTTGCATCGGAACTCCTTTTCGATACAATCGAATTACCTGGTTAACTCTGCTGAAGCGATTACGGACGGACCCGACCCTACGTATAATTACGGCATCGAAATGACAAAGCCATTCCGGGCTTTAAAGGTATGGATGTGTCTCAAGGAACACGGCATCGACAGATACATGTCCATATTCCGCCAGAATGTCGCGCAGGCTCTTTTTCTTGGAGCGTTGATAAGAGCCGAAGCCTCGCTGGAACTCATGTGCCCTGTGACCTTGAATGTGGTGTGCTTTCGATATGCCGGGACACAAAAAGAAGAAAAGACCCTTAATAGATTAAATTCCCATATCTTATCGGAAATGCAATTGAGCGGCGTCGCAGTGGTCTCGCATACACTGCTTGGCGGCAGGTATGTACTACGTGCCGCGCTGATCAACCACCGGAGTACAAAAGAGGACTTTGTCCTGCTGATCCGGACTGTGGTCGCAATTGGTAACAAACTGACTAAAACCTTAACTGATGAAACATGAACCCCCTATCCCCCGAAGAAAAGCAATCGCACCATGAGGCCATTGGGAAATATGTACGGAAGATAAACGAGACCTTTTCCCGGGGAAATGGTGAAAGAGACATGGAGCTGATCCAGGTAGCATACGGGATCAGGGTAGAGGACGCCTATTTTTATTTCGACTACCCATATGACCCCAGTGCGGATGTGCTGAACGATGCACTCAAGCAGGATGCCACGATTGGCGGACTCGATGTGCGCGTCCATAATCTCTTTTTCAGCCTGCAGGAAGAAGGACAATTCGGATACATCCAGTTCAGATACGGCTACGATCAGGAGAAAAAAACATTCCTGCTGTACGGGACGTCCACGAACCTTGCTATTCTTCCGGCGGACGTCAGGACCTATCTACCCCTTGTGCATTGCGCTGTGACAAATGCTTTGAATTATTCCGATGCAGTGGTTGATGCCGTATCGGGACAGCCGGATAATAACCTGCTTATACTATGCAAAAGGCATAATAGCGAATACCCCATGCCCGGGCAAGACAGTACGTCGGAGGATACCAACATTGTTATCTGTACGTTGAGAATACTGGACCCGGCCCTCCAGCCTGAACACAGGGTCAGGCAGCTGTATGAGGACGTGGTATATTTTATGGAGACTTATTTCATAAGTCCCGTGGCCGGAAAGATCCTCCAGGAAAGAAGGCGATCCGAGGCGCTGGCATACGATCATTCGTTGAACAACCTGGAATTGGATGACTGTATCGACTTCGTCGAGCTGTTCAGTAAAAAGCTTCCTGCAGAAAAAAAGACTATCGACGAGGTGACGGTGCGTTTCAGGATGCTGCGTCTCCTGCATTTTTGTCTTTTTCAGTCGGAGTACATCCGGGCGGGAAGCCCCGGGTTAAACAGGTCAAGCGCATTGATCGAACTGGAGAACAAATCTGTTATTCAGATCCTGGAATACATCATCGGGAATTATAATTTATATGGCCTGGAAAACAGGCTGGACCAACTGCTGCCTTGTGTCACAGACTTTATACCTAAGAACGGCAGCAAAGACCTGGAGCCGGAAGTGTATGATATTTTGCTCATTCTTTTAAATATCTGGCAAAATGCGTCCCTGGTGGCATTGGGAAGAGGCGACCGTACGGTATGTATCACCGCTGAGGACAAGGACAATGCTCTTAATCTGACATTTAGGAACAGAGGTCAAATGGAGCAACCTTATATGGACTATATCAACGGGCAGCGTGCCGAATACCCCGCCTCCCTGAACGCCAATCCCAATAAATTGTATCGTGGGCTTGAGATCATAAGAGATAAATGTAGAAGCTATGACCGAAAATGGCGAACGACGGCACGTGTCGCCAAGGAAGGCGAACATTGGTACACCTATGTAAATATCCATTTTATAAAATAGACCGTATGAATATCGTTATCGTGGACGATGAGCCTAAGAAATTCCTGGTGCCGGGTATCGAAGGCATCGGTAATCACACAGTGACGGAGATCCATGACCTCGACGAAGCGTATAAATACATCAGCGAGAACAAATGGAAGATCGATCTGGTATTTATCGATGAGGTATTCAAGAATCTTGATGCATCCAGTAAACTGAGGAGCGGATTCGGTCTGGGGATGGCAATGCTAAAAGAAACGTCTTTTATTCCCAAGGTCATGTTCACCGCCAATGCTTATTCCGCGGAGCTTTCCACAGAGGCGTCCGTGGAAGGAGAATTTATCGACTTTATATCGAAAGCTGTCGTCAGCCAGAAAAATATCAGCAGCATCCTCGACAGGGTGACTAAGAGAAAGGGATTTGCGCAGAAGAAAATACAAAAAAAGGAAGCGCGGGCGTTGGTGTTAAAAGAACGTTTTAAGGCGCTCAATCCTACGCAAAGAGACAATCTGAGGACGAAACTGGGGAAGAACTATCGGTTCCTGGGAGAGGTGATCGATATTGGCGCCGGCTTTCGAATGGATGTCAATGAATGGCTGGAGGGATATTGCGACATGGATGTCATAAATAATGAAGGCGTAAAGAAGATCCTGGCGGAGTTTCTGCATCTTACGGAGGCGACAATTGTTTTTAAAGGAGAATGGCAGAAGGAAGACAGCGAAACGAGAAGGCTGCTATCCGCCTATGAAAGCAGTCCTGATTATAAGAATGAGCGGCATGCGATCGATGTAGCTGCATTCAACTGGCTGATGGAAGTGCTGACCATCCGATGGAAGTTCACCGGTGAGCATAATATAAGACTATCAAAGACCATGGCTCTTTCCGGCATAACCAGGAAATGTTTACCCGGCAGGAACAATGATATCATATTTCAGCAAAAGCTGATTGCGCGCCGGGTGATAATCGGGCATAGAAGAATTATAAAGAATGAATACGACCGGCTGCCATTGATCAACCTCATCAATCTTTTGATTGACGGATGGACGGGTACATATGTGAAGGACAATGGGGCAAATAAGAACTATAAAGATCACGGAGATATCCCGGCGGGTAAGCAACCAAAGAGCGTTTTGAATAATAATTTGGGTCTTGGATATGCTTCTCAGGAAGTGGAGATACTGCCGGCTGAGGAAGAGCGCGCAAGGGGCAAAAAGCAAAAGGTCGATAAAAACCGGGTAAAGCTGATAGAATATTTCGCGGAAGTAGATCCGCCGAATATTTTATATGAAGAGGAGGCGTTCTGGTCTCAAATAGGGCAGCATGTTGAAGAGCTACAAAAATTTTTTCTAATATTTCAACCTCCCGAAAATAGTTTGCCCAATCATTATGAAGTTGGAAACCTTATTGTTTTAGATGATCTGGAGAAGCTACTGATCGACTCAAAAGCATATAGCAAGGCGGGATACAGGCTGCTAGTCGATCACTTAAGGCAGGAATTGAGCAATCAAAATGCTACTTTGACAGGCGTACTGGAATATCTTCTCAAAATGAGCTTGCAATAACCAGCAGTAACCAGGAAATCGTCCCAATTACTGGTCTGAACTCCAAACAACTACCAGTTGTGTCCGGCAACCGTGCAAGTGGCTAAAGGGTGGTTTATTTACGGCATAAAATTAACAGTTTATGCCAGACTTCAAAAAATATGCAGGCTTGATCATACTGATCACCCTGTATTTGATCTTATCTCTATTTTCCATCATTGAACTGGCCCATTTTTCCAAATTCATGGAAAATGAGATGTTAAGAAATAAGCTCCTTTTCACCTTTGGACTGACGGTGGGGCTGCCGGTGTATTTGGGATTTGTTAAATCCTGCAAAAATATCAAGACCGTCAGGGGTGTATTTGAAGGAGCTTCTATAGTTATTATATTTTTCTTCTATTTCATTTC
>DASZWE010000650.1:0-5206 GCA_035546735.1 Puia sp. | reverse complement strand
TCATACGGCACCCCATAGGGTGTCCGCTTACCCCGGGCAACGATGGAATCCCGCAACGTCTTCATGGCTGCCCTGATCGTCGAAGTAAAGCTCGCATCGTTCAACAACGGCAATACCCGCCCGATGACCCACCCGTGACGGTCAACGCCCCGGACGATGTCAGAACGGTGGCTCACCAAAAAATCCGCGTATTGTTTATCCCGCGTAGTTAAATATAGTTCCGCCGCCAGCTCGATACGCTGCCCCGCATTCATCTCCTTTGTATTCCCCCACACCTGCGTGGCGATGGTCAGACAGTCGTTCGCGAGCGTGTCATTATACCCCTTCATCACACGATGGGCCGCCGCCAGCGCGGCCGCTACCTGCAAGGCCCTTCCGGGATTGTTCTCCGTAAAGACCCACCGGTCGTCCGGCACACCGGAACCGTCATAGAACTTATTATCCGTGATATTCGCGGCGTCCCCCAACGTAGTGTATTGCCGCAGGGTAGGCTCGATAATGCCCCGGTAGAATCGGCCCATGCTCTTATATCCACCCACGATGGAAAGTAGACCATGCTCTACCTGTTGCAGCACATCGGGCTTGCCATCCGGCTGTTGGATCTCTACCACATGCTTGGACTGGTCGATGGTGGTATTGTCATAGTCGACGCCAAAAGCCTCATAGGCCAGCGTCAATCCATACACCGTCTCCGCCTGCGATTCCACCCGCAGGTCAAAATCACCCGCATCATGCCAGGCGCCTGCATTCAGCCCCGGCACGGTTTCGCCGCTCCGGAAGCCGGTCAGCGTCGAGGGGCCCTGTATATAACCGTCAAAATGATTCGAATCCACGGGCGCCATACGCGCATCATCCATATGACAGTATCCATGCCAGACACGGTATTTATCATTCACCCGCATATGGCACATCTGCACCGGCAGGAAATATTCCAACGTAGGCTGCCATACATTCCGTGCATATACATTGTCGCTGATCTGAAAGGGATTGGTCTGTACATTGCCATACCGCACCACGTACATGCCCGGCCGCCGGACGGCGCTAAAGTCGAATTGCAGATAATGATAACGCAAAAAATCCCCCCATTCATGCGGCGCTGTCTGCAGCACCGTCTCATATGCCCCCCGCTCGCTGATCCGTAACAGGGAGGCCGGCTGCCGCTTCTTGTCCCGCGCATCCAGCTCGATGACAGCCACTTTCTTTTGCAGCGGATGATAGCCTATTTGCGATACCTGCACCGTCGGGGAAGCCTGCCAGCCTTCGATGGCGTGGGGTGTCACCAGCCACTCGATAGCGCCCTTCATAACCCCGCGGGGCACCAGGCTGCGTACGACAAACCACCCGTTATTGTGTTTGCCCCGTCCGTCTATCAGCTGAAGCACATCGCCTCTCAAATTCTCGATGGTCATTCTTTGTTTATCGCTCTCGGGCGCCACCACCAGCCGCCGGCCCGTCGCCATAGGCTTGATCTGCCACTGCCCATCCGCATCCTTATAATAAGGGCCATTCGGCTGTTGCGGGAAGATACCCGACAGACTGTCCATATAATACGATCGCCCAAAGAGGACGCCGGGGTATAGTTCAAAATTGAAACCTACTTTTCCTATCCAGGCGTCAGGAACGGCGCTGTCAAGGTCAACGATGATCTTAAAACCCTTGCCCGCCGGCACCACGCGGATGGTATATCCCAAATGCAGGTCAGGATATACAATGGGATTGAATCCCTTCCTGTCCTTTGTCTCATCCGGATATTCCATATGTACGCTGATGCTGCCGGTGGACTTGTCTATGACACGCTTGCCAACTTTGGGGATCGGCTGCCACTGCCCTGGTGTAGGCTCCAGCCGGATATCGCCGTTCGTCGCCACCCGCTGCCCATGCTGTATCACACCCACCCCGCCCTGGTGGCCTTCCGGATAAAAATCATGCGCTAACATGACATTCACTCCCTCATATTCCAAATACGCACGCTTATTGAGATGCATCTGCGCCCGTACACAAAAGGGACCAAGCCCCCAAAAAACCAAAAGAAAAATATATCTCATCGAAAAATTTATTTAGTGGTACTCGAAGAAGGGGTACTCGTAGAAGGATAGCTGGCAGCCACCTGCTCATGCGTCAGCGTCTGCGGTCTGTCATACACCGTCTTCACCTGCTGAGGACTGTTATGACTAACGATCCAGTCGGACCATTCCAGGAACCAGGACCATTTCGGCTGCGCGTCCAGGATAGCTGCACTGGGCAGCTCTCCGCATTCGGTCAGCGCTATCAGCCTCCCTTGCGCCAGGTCAAGGAGCTCTTTATAATCCTTCTGTTCATAGTCCATATGATATACATCCGTTCCCAGAATATCTACATACGCGCCACCGGGATAAAAATTCTTATACGCATAGGCCTCGTCCGCAGGTATATCCCGCGGTCCATTGGCGCCCCAGACCCATAGTAGGTTGTCCAGATGAAAGTGGTTGACATACCGGTCGTACATCATTTTCCAGAGCTTGGCTATCCCATCCTTGCCGGGCTTATTACCCCACCAGAACCAGATCCCATTCATCTCATGATAGGGCCGCCAAAGGATAGGGACATGAGCCGCCTTCAATTGTCCCAGGTATCCCGCAACGACGTCTATCTGCGCCAGCCATTTTTTATACAAGGGCGTTCCCTCCGTGGTCAGCTCCTTCCACTCCGCATCCGTTAACTTACCCTGAATGCTCTCCTTCCAGCGGAACGGCGGTTCATCCAATGGCCGTCCCTGGTGCCACATCAATGTAATGATATATCCTTCCTTGTGCTTGCGGACACACTCATCGACGATGGCCTGGCCATTGTCCGTCGTCCAGTTCCAGATAAAGTCGGTGCCCCATACAGCCGGATACTTTCCCGTAAGGGCGTGTACGGAATCGCTGTATTGATCCATATTCTGGTTGAAATTATGCTGGCCGCTGAGCAGCTTTTTGCCATTGATGCTATAGAGATACGCCAGCAGGTGCTTTGCCTCCGGGGAGGCATCCTTGTTCACAGGAGCAAAAGGCTGGGAAAAGACAGGCAGGCAGATGGACAGCACAGAAAAAAGAATAAAGAACCTACGCATGATCAGGAGTTTACGAAAGTGAAAAGAATGCACAATGTTAAAGCTCTCCCGCCCGGAATGCTGATACATTTTTAGCCAATCCTGATCAGAAATCAACGGCCCGCCAACGGCTGGCTGGCCCACCAAAGGGTTAGGCCAAAGCTGGCCCGGCCAAAGGTTCACCCCTTCGGGGCGGGTTCGGTTCTCATAGGCGACGACAGGTACAAATGCCAAAGCAGCATCGTCGCCACCGTTCGATACGGCTGCCATCGGGCTACAACCTTCGAAAGATGCTCTTTCGACACATCCCTGGATAGTTTCTTCACCCGCCGCAATGCATTCAACGCCGCAAGATCCCCCATCGGAAATATATCCGTCCTTTGCAAGACAAACATCAGATAAACATCGATGGTCCAATGCCCAATGCCTTTCAACGCGATCAGCGTCGCCCGCACCTCATCATCCGGCAACCTCGCCAGGGTATCCAATTCCAGGCTGCCATCCACCAGTGCCATAGCAAGTCCCCTCGAGTAAACAGTCTTTTGACGGCTGAAATAACAGGCTTTCAGCTCCTCATCCGTCAATTCCAGGAAGCGCCGGGGTGTTACCTCCTGCAGCCGGCCCCTCAATTTGTTCAACGCAGCCAGCGCCGAGGCCAGTGATACCTGCTGTTCGAGGATGATATGCACCAGCGTCTCGAAAGTATTGGGCCTCGTCCACATCGGTGGATAATCATGTGTCCGGATGATCATCGCCAGATCTTTGTCGGCCTGAGCCAGCCGATCGCAGATCTTTTTAAAATTGCCTTTGGTGAAGGTGGGGATCATCCCCTGAAGATACGCCTGTCCGGCGACGCCGGCGCCATTAGTAAATTGTTAGTTTCCACAGATATTCTTATGTTTGTGCATAACTGTGTAAAAAATACACGATATGCCAAAACTAACCAGCTTGCTCATTTCCCTATGCCTCTTCTTTGCCGTCCACGCCCAGCAGCTCAGGTCCCCCAACGGCAGCTTCCGCATGGATTTCTCCCTGACCGCCCACGGCGCCCCCACCTATCACCTCACCTACAAAGGCAGAGAGATCATAAAACCCAGCACCCTCGGTCTGGAGCTAAAAGCCGACAGCTTCTCGCTGGTCGATGGCTTTGTCATCAAAGACTCCGCCCGCAACAGCGTCAACACCACCTGGACACCGGTATGGGGAGAGGTAAAGACCATCGTCAACCATTACAACGAGCTGGCCATGACCTTGTATCAGGCAAAAGCCAAAAGAAAGATCATCATCCGATTCCGCGCCTTCGACGATGGACTGGGCTTCCGGTACGAATTCCCGGCACAGGACAACCTCATTTACTTCACCATCAAGGAAGAAAAGACCCAGTTCGCCATGACAGGCGACCACACGGCCTTCTGGATCCCCGGCGACTATGACACCCAGGAATACGATTACACCACCTCCCGCCTGTCCGAGATCCGCGGCCTGATGGCAAAAGCAATAACTCCCAACGTATCCCAAACCAGCTTTTCCCCCACAGGCGTACAGACCTCCCTCCTGCTCAAGACAGACGATGGCATCTATATCAATATCCATGAGGCCGCCCTCATCAACTATGCCTGTATGCACCTCAACCTGGATGACAGGAACTTTGTATTCGAATCCTGGCTGACGCCCGACGCAAAAGGCGATAAAGGCAATATCCAGGCGCCCTCGGTCTCACCCTGGCGCACCATCATAGCCAGCGACGACGCAAGGGACATCCCCGCCTCGAAAATGATCTACAACCTCAACGAACCCTGCAAGCTGACGGAAACCTCCTGGATCCACCCGATGAAATACATGGGCGTATGGTGGGAAATGATCACGGGCAAATCCACATGGTCCTATACGGATGATTTCCCCTCCGTCATTCTCGGGCAGACGGACTACCGGACCGCACGCCCCAATGGACGTCATGGAGCCAACAACGCCAACGTAAAGAAATACATCGACTTTGCCGCTAAGAATGGCTTCGACGCCGTGCTGGTGGAAGGCTGGAACGTAGGATGGGAAGACTGGTTCGGCCATATGAAGGACAAGGTCTTCGATTTCGTCACGCCCTACCCCGACTTCAACGTACAGGAATTGCACGCCTAT
>DASZWE010000649.1:0-9063 GCA_035546735.1 Puia sp. | reverse complement strand
GGCGGAGAAGGTGGAGACCGCGGACAAGGCCTCCGTAAACTTTCATACAGATCATTCGAGGGGAAGCCTGGCGAGGGTGCTGACACGGATAGCCGAGGGCGGTATCAATCTCAGCAAGCTGCAATCCTTTCCTATTCCGGGCAGCGACTGGGAATACTCCTTTCATGCGGACATGGAGTTCGAAACGCTGGATCAGTTCCACCAGGTCATCGAGTCGATACGCCCGATCACGGCGGAGCTGAAGATATATGGTATTTACAAAAAAGGGAAAACTGTATAATATATGCATACGTCCAAGAGACTGGAAGGCATCGGCGAATATTATTTTTCTCAGAAACTGAGAGAGATCGATGAGCTGAACAAGCAGGGAAAAAATATCATCAACCTGGGTATCGGCAGTCCGGACCTGCCTCCCCATCCGGATGTGATCCGGGTATTGCAGGAAGAGAGCGCCAAGCCCAATACGCATGCGTATCAGTCCTATAAGGGGTCTCCCGTGCTGCGTAATGCCGTGGCGGCGTGGTACAAGACATGGTATGGGGTGGAGCTGTCGCCTGATACGGAGATACTGCCGCTCATCGGCTCCAAAGAGGGGATCATGCATATCTGTATGACCTATCTGAATGAAGGCGACAGAGCGCTGGTGCCCGATCCCGGATATCCAACCTATCGGAGTGCGGTCAGGCTGGCGGGTGGCGTCCCGGTGGATTATGCGCTGAGGGAAGAGAATGGCTGGTATCCCGACTTCGATGAGCTGGATAGGATCGTGAAAGGGGACGATGCGCCTGTGAAGCTGATGTGGGTGAATTATCCGCATATGCCTACGGGTCAGCTGCCGGATAAGGACCTGTTCGGGAAGCTGGTGGCGTTTGGGAGAAAGCATGGTATCCTTATCTGTCATGACAATCCTTATTCCTTTATACTGAATGAATCGCCCATGAGCCTGCTGGCTGTGCCGGGGGCCAAAGAAGTGGTTGTGGAACTTAACAGTCTTAGCAAATCGCAGAACATGGCCGGCTGGCGGGTGGGAACGCTCGCAGGCGCCAGGGAGCGTATCGATGAAGTGTTGCGATTCAAGAGCAATATGGATAGCGGGATGTTCTTACCTGTCCAGCTGGCGGCTGCCCGGGCATTGTCGTTGGGGAAGGACTGGTATGACGGTGTCAATGCCGTGTACCGGGAAAGGAGGGGCTGGGTGTATCAGCTGCTGGAGCAGCTGGGCTGTGTTTTCGACCGCGGACAGGCCGGTATGTTTGTCTGGGCGAAGGCGCCCGTGGAGTATAAGGATGGGTATGCGTTGAGCGATAAGGTGCTGTATGAGGCTGGCGTGTTTATTACACCGGGTGGCATTTTTGGCAAGGCGGGGGACGGATATATCCGGGTGAGTCTTTGCAGCAGTACGGAGAAGCTGCAGGAAAGCATAAAACGAGTAGAAAAGATCCAGAAGGAGCCGGCGGCTCATTAAGGGTTATAGAAAGATAATAATCGTAGAAAAAAACTGAGATGTTCGATTCATTAACGATAGTAGGGGTGGGGTTGATCAGCGGCAGCTTTAGCCTGGGGTTGAAGGACAGGGGGCTTGTAAAGCATGTCATTGGGGTGAGCCGTACGCCTGCGAGCCTGGAAAAGGCGCTGGAGCTTGGACTTATCGATGAGGCGTTACCGTTGGAAGAGGCTGTTAAGAAAAGTGATCTTATTTACGTAGCGATACCCGTCGATGTAACGGTGCCCATGATGAAAAAGATCATGGATATCATCGGGGATGGGCAGATAGTGGCGGATGCGGGATCCACCAAGCAGGCATTATGTGATAGTCTGGCGGATCACCCCATGCGCAGGAGGTTTGTGGCTACGCATCCCATGTGGGGTACTGAATACAGCGGGCCGGAGGCGGCCGTGCGGAATGCTTTTGCGGGCAGGGCCTGTGTCATCTGCGGGAAGGAGGACAGCGATCCGGATGCGGTAGTAAAGATCGAGCATATATACAGGCTGCTGGGGATGCATATGGTATATATGGATGCCTCCGATCATGATATGCATGCCGCCTATATCAGCCATATTTCGCATATCACTTCTTTTGCCCTGGCGAATACTGTCCTGGAAAAAGAAAAGGAGGAGGGCGCCATTTTCGAGCTGGCGGGCGGTGGTTTTGAAAGTACGGTGCGGCTGGCCAAGAGTAATCCATCCATGTGGCTGCCGATATTCAAGCAAAACAGGGAGCATGTGCTGGATGTGCTGAATGAGCATATCTCTCAGCTAAGGAAATTCAAGAGCTGTCTGGAGAAAGAGAACTATGATTATTTGCAGGAATTGATGGAAAATGCGAATAAGATCAAAAAAATATTAAAATAGGAATAACACGGACGAGTAAAATAAAATGGGGCAAAGGGGTTGACAGGGCGGACCTACCCGAGGAACCGAAGGGTACGAACGAGGAGGAGCGTGTCGAAGCAGCTCCGACGAAGTTCTCCGACGGCCGAAGGCCAATCAAATTAAGGATTTGTGACGATGGGGTAAATTTCAGACAGCCCTCGGCACAAATACGTACCTTTGCGCCAAAATTTTAACAATTTATGATGACTTTCGAAGGGTTGGGCTTGGATGCCAGGCTGGTACAGGCTACCGATGCGCTGGGTTTCAAAAATCCGACCCCCATACAGGAGCAGGCGATACCTGTCTTATTGAGCGGGACAAAGGACCTGGTGGGACTGGCGCAGACCGGTACCGGCAAGACGGCGGCTTTTGGGCTTCCGTTGCTGCAGCTGGTGGATGCTGCCCAGCGATACCCACAGGCCCTGGTCGTGTGCCCAACCCGGGAATTATGTCTTCAGATCGTCAGCGAAATGGAGTCGTTCAAGAAGTTCATGTCCGGCATGCACGTATTGGCGGTGTATGGCGGAAGCTCCATCGGGCTTCAGATCCGGGACTTGAGACGAGGAGTACAGATCGTGGTGGCGACCCCCGGCAGGCTGATCGATCTTATCGAGCGGAAGGCGATCGACCTGGGGCAGATAAAATACGTAGTGCTGGACGAGGCGGATGAGATGCTGAACATGGGTTTCCAGGACGACATCGAATTCATTTTACAGAATACGCCTGAACGGGAGGCTACCTGGCTATTCAGCGCCACGATGCCTCCGGAGATCCGCCGGGTGAGCAAAAAATATATGCAGAGCCCCAAGGAGATCACGGTGGGCAAGATGAATACGGCGAACAAGGCCATCGATCACCAGTATTATGTGACAAATGCTCATCACCGGTACGAGGCTTTGAAGCGTCTGATCGATTTTAATCCCGGTATATATGGCATCATCTTTACCCGTACCAAGGCCGATGCGCAAAGCATTGCGGAGAAGCTGACCCGGGAAGGATATGATATCGACGCATTGCATGGCGACCTGACACAGCAGCAGCGTGACAAGGTGATGGGTGAGTTCAGGGAAAAGACCCTGCAATTGCTTATCGCGACGGATGTAGCGGCCAGGGGCATCGATGTACAGGGTATAACGCATGTGATCAATTACGAGCTGCCGGATGACGTGGAGGTATATACGCATCGCAGCGGCCGTACCGGAAGGGCGGGCAATACGGGTATAGCTCTTTCTCTCGTCCACAGCCGGGAGATCGGTAAGCTAAGACAGATCGAACGTATCGTGCAGGTGCCTTTCCATAAGATGGAACTGCCCAGCGGCAAGGATGTATGCCGCAAACAGTTCTTTTCATTCATGGATAAATTGTTGCAGGCGGATATCAGCCATGGGGATTATGAGACATATGTTCCCATGCTGGCTGAAAAGTTTGCGGATATCAGCAAGGAGGAAGTGTTGAAGCGGGTGGCCGCCATGGAGTTCGACAGGTTTTTGAAATACTATGAGAATGCAGAGGACCTGAATGTACGGGAGAGGTCCCGGGAGTATGGCAGCAAGGATGGGCGTGGCGGGGACAGAAGGGATTTCAACCGCCGGGATGGAGGAGAAGGGCGGGGGCGCAGGGAATACAATGGCGGTGGCGATTATGCCCGGCTGTTTGTCAACCTGGGTACGAAGGATGGGTTCTATAAGGCCAGCTTCCTGCAATTTATCCTGGACATGAGCGATCTGCGTAAGGAGGTGCTGGGCCGGATAGATATGAAGGAGATGAACAGCTGGATCGAGGTCGACAAACGGGCAGCGTCGCAGATGATCCGCGCCATCGATGGAAAGAATTATAAAGGCCGCCGCATCCGGATGAATGATGCGAATTCGAGATAAATTTTAAATATTATGGAAGCAACGGGAACAAAAACTACGAGGGAGACCACCCAGGCAGCCTGGAACAAACGTCCCTTGATCATTTCCGGCCCCTGCAGTGCAGAGACCGAGGAACAGGTGCTGGCGACTGCCAGTCGCCTTGCGAAGACCGGTAAAGTGGACATGATCCGTGCCGGTATCTGGAAACCGCGTACACGTCCGGGGAGCTTTGAAGGTATCGGCACCAAGGGACTGGCATGGATGCAACAGGCCCGCAAGCTGACGGGACTGCCTGTGACGGTGGAAGTGGCAACGGGCAAGCAAGTGGAGGACGCCCTGCACTTCGACGTGGACGTACTGTGGATCGGCGCCCGTACTACCGTGAACCCCTTTAGTGTACAGGAGGTGGCGGATGCCCTTCGTGGTGTAGATGTGCCCGTGCTGATCAAGAACCCTATCAACCCCGACCTGGAATTGTGGACAGGGGCTGTGGAAAGGGTCGCCAAGTCCGGCATCAAACAGATAGGGCTTATCCATCGTGGATTCAGCTCTTATGGCAATACAGAGTATCGTAATGCGCCCATGTGGCACCTGGCCATCGAGATGAAGCGCCGCAATCCGGGTTTGATGATGATCAACGATCCATCCCATATCAGCGGCAGACGCGATATCCTGCTGGACGTAGCGCAAAAGGCCATCGACCTGGATTTCGACGGGCTGATCATCGAGAGCCATATCGACCCTGACAAAGCATGGAGCGACGCCAAGCAGCAGGTTACGCCTGAGCGTCTGGCAGAAATGCTGGACAGCATCAAGTGGCGTCATGAGACTACTACCGAAAAAGAATTTATCGATGCGCTGGCCAAGCTCCGGGAGCAGATCAACCACATCGATGATGAGCTGATACAGCTGTTAGGGCAACGTATGAAGGTCGCCGATAAGATCGGAGCTTATAAGAAAGAGAACAATATCACCATTCTGCAGACCAATCGGTGGAATGCCATCCTTGAAAAGGCTTTTGTAAAGGGGGAAAAGCTGGGGCTCAGTAAAGAATTCATCACCAAGTATTATGATGCCGTGCATATGGAGTCCATCAATCATCAGAACAAGATCATGAACGACTAGTCATGAGCGGTCCCTCTGTCTATCTGTTCGTACATGTCATTTGTACGGTGCAGGGGCGTGAAAAGCTGCTGGCAAAACCTGTCAGGAAGGTGTTATTCGCCCATATGCAGAAAGAGGGGGAGGAGAAGGGACTTAGGATCGTGGCGGTGAATGGGGTGGAGGATCATGTGCATTTGCTGATACAGCTGATGCCTGCGCAGAACCTTGCGCAGGTGGTCAGAAGCATCAGGGCCGCCTCGTCAGACTGGCTGAATGCCAACAGGCTGCTGACCACTCCTTTTGAATGGGAAGAAAACTATCATGCCTTATCTGTAAGTCCCAGCAGCGTCAAACAAGTGAAAGATTTTATCGAGAAACAAGAGGAGCATCATAAGGTGAAGAACCTCGATGCCGAGCTGGAAGCATTCGTAAGACTCAAAGAACAGATATGAACAGACTGCAGTATAAATTTTCCGGCAAGACCACCACTTATTATTTCGACGCCGACTTTGCCTATCTGGAAAAGCTGGTGAACAAACAGCAGGCGGTGATCCTTACGGACGAGCATGTCTTTCAGGGACATCAAAAGAAGTTCAAAGGCTGGAACACGATCGTCATCCAGGCCGGGGAGGCGTATAAGGTGCAGGCGACCGTGGATTCGGTCGTCGAACAGCTGATCGGTATGGGCGCCGACAGGAAAACTTTTCTCATCGGCGTTGGCGGGGGTGTTGTAACGGACATTGCCGGCTATGTCGCCGCCATCTATATGAGAGGTATTCCCTGCGGACTCCTACCCACGTCCATCCTGGCGATGGTAGACGCCTCGATAGGCGGGAAGAACGGCGTGGATGTGGGGGTTTACAAGAACCTGGTCGGAACTATCCGGCAGCCTGCATTCCTTTTGTATGATCTCAGTCTGCTTAAGACCCTGCCTGATGAAGAGTGGGTCAATGGTTTTGCGGAGATCATCAAGCATGCGGCCATCAAGGATGCGGCCTTGTTCAGGGAGCTGGAGAAGAACAAGCTGGCGACCTATCGGAGGGACAAGGCTGCCCTGGGAAAACTTATCCGCCGCAATGCGGTGATCAAATCCAATGTCGTTGAAAAGGATGAGTTCGAACAGGGGGATAGGAGGATGCTTAACTTCGGTCATACGCTAGGTCATGCCATCGAAAACCTGCTCCAGCTGCCGCATGGACATGCCATTTCCATTGGGATGGTAGCAGCCAGCCTGATCTCGGAAGAGTATACCGATTTTAAGGATACGGACAGAGTGATCGGAACTTTGAAGAAATATGGTCTGCCTACCCGGGTGGATTTTGACGGTAAGGAAGTGATGAATGTGCTGAAGATGGATAAGAAGAAGGTGAAGGATTCCATGAACTATGTATTATTGAACAGGATAGGCCAGGCTGTGATAAAGGTCATCCCTATCGTGGAATTGGAAAAATTATTACAATCAATTATAACGGCTCGCTGATATGGAAGCGCTAATTAAACAAAGCAGATTGACAGGGCCCATACAGGCGCCGGCGTCTAAAAGCAGCATGCAGCGCGCTTGTGCGGCTGCCCTGTTGAACAAAGGAACAACGTCTATTCACAATCCCGGACATAGTAATGATGATAAGGCTGCGCTGGGCGTGATCCGGGCGTTGGGAGCGGAAGTAACCCAGGGTGCGGATATTCTGAAGATCGTAAGTCAGGGAGTAAGGCCGGGCAAGGCGGCGGTGAACTGCGGTGAGAGCGGGCTGGGGATAAGGATGTTTGCGCCCATCATTGCGTTGAGTGAAAAACCTATTGCTGTCAATGGAGAAGGAAGCCTGCTTACGCGGCCGATGGACTTCTTTGACGAGATATTCCCGCAACTGGGTATTCGTGTCGTCTCTAACAAGGGGCGGCTGCCTTTGGAGATACAGGGGCCGTTGCAGCCCCGGACCATCAGTATCGATGGATCGTTGAGCTCGCAGTTCCTGACGGGGCTGCTCTTTGCGTATGCGGCTGCCGGAGCGAAGGATGTGTCCATCAAGGTGAACAACCTGAAGAGCAGACCCTATATCGATCTGACGTTGGAGGTGCTTCGACACTTTGGCTGGGAGGTGGAGAACAGGAATTATGAGGAGTTTTATTTTTCCGGCGGGAGCGTTCCGGCGGATAGAACCTATACGGTGGAGGGAGATTGGAGTGGAGGAGCTTTTTTATTGGTAGCAGGCGCTATCGCGGGACCTATCACGGTGAAGGGGCTGGATACGGCGAGCACGCAGGCGGATAAGGCGATCCTGCAGGCATTGAGAGATTGCGGTGCGGAGATAGTGATAGATGATCCCGGCCGTATGCAGCGTATTGGCCCGGCAGCATTGAAGGCTTTTGAGTTCGATGCTACGGACTGTCCCGACCTGTTCCCTCCGCTGGTGGCGCTGGCTGCTTACTGCGAGGGGACGACTGTTATCGATGGAGTGAGCCGTCTGGCGCATAAGGAAAGCAACCGCGGACTGACCTTACAGGACGAGTTTGGAAAGATGGGCGTCGTCATCCGATTCGAAGGTGACAGGATGTATGTGGAAGGTGGAAAGGGCGTGAAAGGGGCGTTGGTACATTCCCGTCATGATCACCGGATCGCCATGGCCTGTGCTGTGGCTGGTCTTCGTGCGGAGGGAGACACTACTATCGAGGAGGCGCAAGCCATCGACAAGTCATATCCGGATTTTTATGAGCACCTGCAGCAGTTGGGTGCGACAGTGAATAATGTGCGTGAACAGGGCATCGTAAAAAAATAGCCCCATTCGCGCAAAACGCTAATAATTGACCTTCGGTCGAACCACCGGAGGCGGTTCCTTAAAACCGAATTAGTATGAATGCATTTGGCAGGCTTTTTCGAGTGACGATATTTGGGGAATCCCATGGAGAGAGTGTGGGAGTGAATATTGACGGATGTCCGGCGGGATTGGCGTTGAGCGTAGAGGATTTTCTGTCCGATATTGAAAGGCGTAAGGGTGGGATGCAAAAGGGAACGACACCCCGTAAGGAGGATGATCTGCCTATTTTCAAGAGCGGGACATTCAATGGTCGGACTACCGGGGCTCCGCTGACCATTCTTTTTGAGAATAAGAATACACGGAGTGGAGATTATGAAAAGCAGCGTGCGGTGCCACGTCCGGGTCACGCGGATTTTGTAGCGCATAGCAAGTTCGGAGGACATGAGGATTACCGCGGGGGTGGGCATTTTTCCGGCAGACTGACCGTGGCGTTGGTAGCAGCGGGTGTTATTGCCAAGAAGCTATTGGCAACCGTAGGCGCCGGCATCCCTGTACGGGCTTCCATCCTGGAGATCGGGGGCGAGGCGGATATTGAAAAGGGGCTGCAAAAGGCCATCGATGCAAAGGACACCATTGGAGGTATTGTCGAATGCAGGGCGGAGGGGCTGCCGATCGGGCTGGGCGAGCCATTTTTCGACAGTGTGGAATCTGTATTGAGCCATGCGGTATTTGCCATTCCCGCCATACGGGGCATCGAATTCGGGACGGGGTTTGTTGCCGCCCGGATGTTCGGCAGTCAGCATAACGACCCTATAGAGGATGCTACGGGACGGACGGGAACGAACCATGCCGGGGGCGTGGTGGGAGGTATTACGAACGGTAATGAGCTGGTGTTCCGGATAGCGGTGAAGCCTACTTCGTCTACGCCAAAAGAGCAGCTGACCCTCAATTGGGAAACGGGGGAAAAGGAGGCGTTT
>DASZWE010000648.1:0-11808 GCA_035546735.1 Puia sp. | reverse complement strand
GTGTTCATCGACGACTATGCGCATCATCCCGAGGAGCTGAGGGCATTGATCAGTGGTGCAAGAGGACTCTATCCGGACAGGAAGTGTACGGTGATCTTTCAGCCGCACCTGTTCACGAGGACCCGGGATTTTGTGGAAGGGTTTGCGGAAAGCCTGGACCTGGCGGATGAAGTGCTGCTGCTGCCTATCTATCCGGCGAGGGAATTGCCGATCGAGGGGGTGACGAGCAAGCTGATCGTGGACAGGATGACGCCTGGCAAGGCTGTAGTTGTGAGTAAAGAGGAATTGTTGACGATGGTAGGGACCAGGCGGGATTTGGAGTTGGTGATCACGGCGGGCGCGGGCGATATCGATACGCTCGTGGAGCCGATACGGAAGATTTTGGAGAAGAAATATAAATAGGAGCTGATTGTGCACGGGAGTCGAATCTAAAGTCCCGGACACTTTTGTACCCGTCTGACGGTCCCCATCCGGCTGTCGGGCGGGTCTCAATGGTCCTTCGAGGTCGGCCAGACCCGGGGCACAAAGAACTATAAACTAATGGCCATTAAAGTAAATATCAAAAAGATCGTCTCTTTTACGCTGTGGTGCACCTTGGGCGCCGGTGTGCTGGTATTGCTCGTGGCGGCCATTGGCTATCGGAATAATAAGACCTGTAAAGGCTACAGGATCGAGATCGCGGGGGGAGCGGGGACCCAGTTCATCGATAAAAAGCAGATACTGGAGCTGCTGGCGGGTACGGGTGTCGGGAAGATACAGAACACACCCATTGCCCATTTCGACCTGCGGCGCATGGAAGGGGTACTGGAAGAGAATGTCTGGATCAAGGATGCAGAGCTGTTCTTTGACAACAATGAGGTGTTGCGGGTAAATGTGACCGAGCGGGAACCTGTTGCCAGGGTCTTTACCCGTGAGGGCAACAGCTTTTATATAGACAGCAGCGGCGTGCAGCTGCCCCTGTCCGACAGGCTTACCGCCCGACTGCCGGTGTTTACGGACTATCCGGAGGCAAAGATCAGGAGTCATGGGAGGGATAGCCTGCTTATCGTACAGATGCGGCAATTGAGTACATTTCTGCGGAGCGATTCGTTCTGGATGGCCCAGATCGCCCAGTTGGACGTCACATCTGACAGAAGGTTCGAGCTGGTGCCCACTGTCGGCAATCATGTTATAGGGTTTGGCGATGGCAGCGACTACCAGGCGAAGTTTCACCGGCTGTTTGTCTTTTATAAAGAAGTATTGAGCAAGACAGGTTTTGATAAATATTCCCGTATCGATGTCGCTTATGCAGGGCAGGTGATTGGAACACATAAGGGCAGTGAAGGCACGCGTATGGATTCTCTTCAGGGGATGAGGAATATACAGCAGATGATCCGTTCGGCACAACTATTGCAATCCGATACCATCCATCAACGCGACATGCGACCGCTGGAAAGGCCTACCCAAACGGAACAGACGCTTACCAACTATGATCTGATCCCTACCAGTGGAGACAGCGTCCACACTACCTCTTCTGCCACGGCCGGCCATCAACCCGTCAGACCAAGAGCAATAATGCCAGATAATAAACCCCGTCATAACCATTAACCCATTAAAAAAACAACTGAAAAAATAAACTAAACTTATGAATCACGAGCAACCAATAATTGTCGGCCTGGACATAGGAACGACCAAGATCGCAGCCATTGCTGGCCGTAAGAATGAGTACGGCAAGCTGGAGATATTGGGATTCGGCCGTGCCAACTCCAACGGGGTGAAGCATGGACAGGTATTGAATATAGACGAAACGATCAAAGCCATACAGGTGGCGCTGGACACCTGTTATGCATCCAACCCCAACCTGGAGATATCCGAGGTATATGTGGGTATTGCCGGTCATCATATCAAAAGCCTGCAGACCAGGGGTGATATTGTGCGGCAAAACACCGAAGACGAGATCACCCGGCGGGAGATCGATCAGCTGATCGCCGATCAATACAAGACTTATATTCCCGCGGGGGACCAGATCATCGACGTGATCCCGCAGGAATTCACCGTGGACAATTTTCAGAACATTCCCAACCCTATCGGGTATGGGGGTGTGAAAGTCGGGGCCAACTTCCATATCATCACGGGAGATAAGAATGCCATTCGCAATATCAACCGTGCCGTGGAGAAAAGCAAGCTGCATACAAAGGACCTCGTGTTACAGCCGTTGGCTTCGGCAGCTGCCGTCATGGGACAAGAGGATCTGGAGGCAGGGGTAGCCATCGTGGACATCGGCGGCGGCACCACCGACCTTGCCGTGTTTTATGAAGGTATCCTGAAGCATACCGCTGTCATTCCTTTTGGCGGTGAGAATATCACCAACGACATAAAGACGGGGCTGGGAGTATTGAAGACACAGGCCGAGCAGATGAAGGTACAGTTCGGGTCCGCCCTTTCCAATGAAGCCAAGGCCAATGCCTTTATCACTATTCCGGGTCTCAGGGGTATGCCAGCGAAGGAGATCAGCGTGAAGAACCTGGCTAATATCATCCAGGCGCGCATGAGCGAGATAATGGATTTCGTCACGTATCATCTCAAGCAGGTGGGGCTCGACAACCGGGCGCTCAACGGCGGGATCGTCATGACGGGTGGAGGTTCGCAACTGCGGCACCTTATCCAGCTGACGGAATATGTTACGGGATTGAATGCCCGTATCGGCTATCCGACGGAGCACCTGGCTGCGGGGCATATCGAGGAATTGGCCAAGCCCACGTATTCCACCTGTATCGGCCTTATCCTGAAAGGTTACAGCGACTATGAGCACAATCGCAAACAGTTCGACAAGGGCTTCCTGAAGATGGATGTGCCTGACAATCTGCGAAAGAGTCATGTGCAGCAGGAGGAGGAATCTGTGCCGGACAGTGAGCTTGCCCAGCAGGCGAGGGTCCGCAACCGGAAAGGGATGAAGGATTTCTGGGGAAAATTCAAGGATGGCATCATCGACCTTTTCAAGGAAGAGGAAGATCATGCTCTTTAAATGTCCGGAAAACGGCCTCTGGGGAAATTTAGCCCGTTTTCCGGAAAGGTCCAATGTCTGTCCTTCGGACAACGAGCCTCCGGCCCGTTTGAAAAAGAAGTTGGCCGCGTCCGCGCGGCCCGTCATATATAATGTTCAATTTGTTATTGCAGTAAATTTTTTTAGTCATGATCCATTTTGATCTACCGAAAGAGAAATCATCCATCATCAAGGTCATTGGTGTGGGTGGTGGTGGCAGCAATGCTGTAAATCACATGTTCAGCCAGAACATCGAGGGGGTGAATTTCATCATTTGCAATACCGATGCCCAGGCCATTGCAACGAGCCGGGTGCCGAATAAAGTGCAATTAGGACCTCATCTGACACAGGGGTTGGGCGCCGGCGCTAATCCTGACATCGGCAGGCAGGCGACGGAAGAGAGTCTGGAGGAGATCAAGAACATCCTGGAAGTGAATACCAAGATGGCCTTTATCACGGCTGGCATGGGTGGTGGTACGGGTACCGGTGGCGCACCTATTATTGCCAAGATCTGTAAAGATCTGGGTATTCTCACGGTAGGGATCATTACTACTCCGTTTGCCTATGAGGGAAAGAAGAGGCAGCTGCAGGCGGAGGAAGGTATCCGGATAATGAAGCAGTATGTGGATACCCTGCTGGTCATCAGCAATGACAAGTTGCGTCATCAGTTTGGCAACCTGAAGATGAAAGAGGCTTTTGCCAAGGCGGATAATGTGCTGGCGACTGCGGCCAAGTGTATCACGGATGTGATCAACAGCACGGGTCAGATCAATGTCGACTTTGCCGATGTATGTACGGTCATGCGTAATGGCGGTGTAGCCATCCTGGGCAGCGCCACTGCAAAGGGCGACAATCGGGCGCAAAAGGCCATCGAGGAGGCGCTGAATTCGCCACTGCTGAATGACAATGACATACGGGGCGCTAAATGGATACTTATCAATATCAATTCCTCCGAGGGTGAGCATGAGTTTACCATGGATGAAGTGGAGATCATCCAAAATCATCTGCTCAGCCAGGCTGGCGAGCATTCGGATGTGATCATGGGTCTCGGCTATGACAATACGCTCAACGCAAGCCTGGGCATAACGCTTATCGCCACCGGATTCGAACATAAAGATCCTTTTATGAAGGCAGCCGAAGCCAAGCCTGCGCCTAAGAAGGAAGAAAAAATATTGATGACCCTGGGTCATCCTGAGGAAGAACAAAAGCTCGAACAGCGGCCTGTCCTTACCACTGCCAAGGATCCGTCAGTAGAGGAGCAATCTGCCCACGCTCCTCTACCGGATACTTTGCTTCCCAAGCTGGTTGAAAGCGCCCCAATGGAGCCTGCTATCAATCTTTTCAGCATGGATGGCATGAAGCCTCCTGCTCCTGAAGTACATACACCTTCGGATAAGAATGAACGGTCTCCCAGGATAGAATGGGTACTTTCACCTGAGCCGGAGTCCATTCCTCCTCAAAATAGTAAGGTAATCGCGCCAGGCCCGAATACCGAAAAAAGCTCTCCGGCGTCTGCAGTGTCCGGAGGATACCTTGCAAGACCATCCAATATCTATGCAGAAGAGCCATGGACAGAAAGACAATCCAACCCCCCGGCTGCCGAAGGTTCTCCCAAGGCATTGCCTGAACACAACACACCTGGTAAGGAGCCCATTCTGAACACAACCGATCCGTCCAACCATGAAGACAGTTCACCTGAGATGCAATTGGTGTTCAGAGATGGAAGTCCAACGGCGGATGAGCCTGGGGCCCACCAAACTCACTCGCTTTCGGTGCCGAACTCACCCGCAGAGGAGCCTGCCGCGCAGGACGATACGGATGATCCCAAACGCAGGGCGGCTGAAAGGATCAACAAGTTACGCAACTTGTCATTCAACATCAATGCTGCCGATCCGAATAATGAGTTTGAAACAGTGCCGGCTTACATCCGCCGTAATTTAGAGCTGTACAATACCATTTCCAATGTGGAGAATTTCTACAGCAATTATGAGGTGAAGACGGATGAGAATAACAATACGGAGATCAGCACGATCAATACTTTCCTGGATGGGAAGAGACCTGACTGATCCAGATCAATTGTGCTCCAAAATAAACATAGTTTGTTTTTAGTTGTTTTATTCCCCCTGGTTCTCCGGGGGGATTTTGTTTTTGAGTAAATTACGCTTTTATAAACAATCCGCCAATGTCTACAATACTTATCACCGGTGGGACGGGACTGATCGGGCGCGCCCTTGGCCCCATGCTGGTGGCGCGGGGTCACCGGGTCGTTATTTTATCGCGTCATGGCGGGAACGGCAGCGGGCGCGGGATGATGGAGCCTGGTTCGGCGAATCCATCGATGGCTCGTTGGGATCCTGAAAAGGATGTGATCGATGCAGAGGCTATCCGGTCCGCGGACTATATCGTCCATCTGGCCGGGGCGGGTGTGGCAGACAGAAGATGGACGGCCCGGAGAAAAAAAGAGATCGTCGAGAGCCGTACACGGAGCAGTGCCTTCCTGGTAAAAGCATTGAAAGAGATACCCAATAAAGTGCAGGCCGTCATCAGCGCCTCCGGCATCGGCTGGTATGGGCCTGATCCTGCTATTCCCAATCCCCACCCTTTTGTGGAAACGGATCCTGCGGACGATGATTTTTTGGGAGAGACTTGCCGGCTGTGGGAAGCGTCTATCAAGCCGGTGGAGGCGTTGGGCAAAAGGCTGGTGCTATTGCGTACCGGTCCTGTGCTCAGCAATGACGGAGGCGCTCTGCTGGAATTTAAAAAGCCCGTAAAGCTGGGCGTGGCGGCTATCCTGGGCAGCGGTCGCCAGGTGATGAGCTGGATACATATCGAGGACCAGTGCCGGCTGTTCCTGCATGCCATCGAAGACAGGAGCTGGTCCGGGGTATACAATGCTTCGGCGCCGCAACCGGTGAATAACAGGACGCTCACGCTGGAGCTGGCCCGTCGTATAAAAGGCCGGTATTTTGTGCCTGTCTATGTGCCTTCCCTGCTGCTGAAAATAATAGTGGGTGAGCTGAGTATCGAAGTTTTAAAGAGCACCACCGTCAGCGTTGAGAAGGTGCATAAGGGAGGATTCCAGTTCCTGTATCCTTCTATTCAAAGTGCATTGGACGAGCTGATGGGGAGGCGTTAGAGATCGGCCTTTACAAAACGCCGGCTAGTGACCAGACAATACAGGATAAGGTAAAGTGCGGCCACGGAAAGATATATCGGGATATGATGGGTCCATTCTGAGGCGTTGCGCTGGAACACTGCTTTTGCATATGGTACAGGCAGCAACATGTCCGTTACCTCTTCCGGCAAATAGTCGACCCATTTCATGTGATACTTGTTGCGAAAGATACCTACTGTTATTTGTTCCGCCAGCATATAAATAAAGAAGACGCCGATGGCCAGGCCGGAGCGACGGATGAGGATGCTGAAGAAAAAGGCGATCATTGAATAGGACAGGATCTCCACAAAATAGAAAAAGGCCATGCGGCTGCCCTGTCCTATCGTAACGCCGGCGGCCAGCTTATTGCCTAAGAGGCCGAATCCCAGGGCAGTCAGTACAATGACCAGGGTACAGAGGATGGATAGCAGCAGGATCTCTACCAACTTGACGCTGATGAAGCGCTGGCGGCTCCAGCCGTCTATAACGTTTTGCCGGTGTGTCTTGAAAGTAAATTCATTGGTGGTCACCGTGATGATCAGCAGGGCGGGAATGATAAAGACCAGGGAAGCGTTCCAGGAAACGGTGTTCCAGACATCCGGAAAGGCAAAGGGACTGCCGAGAAGGGCGTTCTGGCCATTCCTGCCTTTAGGGAAGCTGTTGTCCATAATATCGTAAAACATATAATTGATCCCGGGAATGCTGACGAGGGTGATACCGAGCAATATCCAGAACGTGCGGTAGTTCTTTACCTTCATCCATTCTATTTTCAGCGCTGAGAGCATAATGTATTAGTTTGTCAATTCCATGAATTTAGATTCCAGGCTTTTCTTTCTAAGCTGCAGGTGGCTGAGCACCACGCCATGGTCGAAGCAATACCGGTTGATCTCTGCCAGGTCCATGGGTGAACCATTGTCGAAGAACAGCTGAATATAACCGTTAACGTCCTTTAATTGACGGACACCCCGTAATCCTGTGAGCGTCGTGTGAAGCCGTTCCTGGTCTTGCGCTCCCAGCTCTACAAAGTCCTCGTTGGTCAGCACCTCGTTGACATCTCCCGCCATCAGCAGCTGTCCTTTCTGAAGGATGGCTACGTGTGTACAGACCTTTTCCACTTCATCCAGCAGGTGGCTGGCCAAAAGGATGGTTTTACCTTCTTTGGCAAGGTCGCGGATCAGCTCCCTCGTATAGGCAATACCCACAGGGTCCAGGCCATTTGTCGGTTCGTCGAAGACCAGGACGGATGGGTTACCGAGAAGGCATGAGGCAATGGCCAGGCGTTGTTTCATGCCCAGTGAGTAGGTGCTGAACCGTGAGTTCTTCCTCTCGGTGAGCTTCACGACCTCCAGTACGCGACCGATATCGTCCTTGCCCCTGCCTTTGATGGCGGCGGCTATGTGTAAGTTCTTTTCGCCGGACAGGTAATGGTAGAAATTGGGTGTCTCCAGCAATGTCCCGATCTTTTGACGCTGTTGCTCGGAGGGAGGTTCGCCAAACCAGGAATAGGTCCCGCTGCTGGCGCGAAGGACATCCATGATGATGCCGAGCAGGGTGGTCTTGCCGCTGCCATTCGGGCCAAGTACTCCAAATACGGACCCCGGGGGTACGTCGAAGGACACTTCGTGCAGTGCCCGGATGGAGCCATAGTATTTTGTGATCTGACGGATAGAGAGGATGTTGCTCACGGTCGAAAGTTATATTGATGTGGGAACCAGCGGTTCCTGTAATGACAAGTAAGATAGGCATTACCCTTAACTTTCCAAATGCTTCTGATGATATAAGGATGAAAATTCACCAAGAACGGAAAAGGACTGGTGATCAAAGGTCAGGCGTGATAGTTTTAGCGCCTGTATATCGCTGACCAGTACCTTGCGGGTGAAAGGGTTCAATGTGCCGCCTTTGCTGCCCGGAGCTGCGGCCGGGTCGTATTGAAAGGCGGGATCGCATAAGGTTCCCCGGGGATACATGATACCCGGCTGGCCCTTGCCGCGGATGTCGAGGACCTTTGGATGATCCAGTCCCAATGTATGACCATATTCGTGCGCACCTGTGGTGGATCGGGTCTGCAGATTAGCCCGTTTGAAATAACCCGTGTTGGAGCCCAGTCCATCCACAAATGAGATATCGTGCAGGGAGTACTCTTCGATGCGAAAGTAATTGTATCTCGGATTGGTATTATGCCAGACGGTGGCAGGCGCGAGGTCGGGTGCGTAGACGCCCTCGATGTCGAATTGTACTTCATACCATTCTTTCCGGACCCTGACCATTGACCGGGGTTCGTTCCAGGAAAAGGCGATCTCATCGGCTACCTGTATGGCAAGGGATTGATCCGCGGCTTCTCCATAGAAAAAGATGGTACTGCGTATGACAAGTCTGTGGTTAGAGGTATACAATTCAACTTCGCCCATGATCTTTATTCATTATCACTGTCTGGGAAGGGCTTATTTCAACAATTCATCCAGCTTCTTTTCCAGGTCTTCGCCCCTTAGTGATTTGGCGATGATCTTTCCGTCCCGATCCAGCAAATAGTTCATGGGGATGCCTTTTACCCCATAGAGGTCTGCTACTTTATTCTGCCAGCCCTTCAGGTCGGAGACCTGTGTCCAGGCCAGCTGATCTTTCTTTACGGCGGCCAGCCATTTGTCCTTGTTGTTATCCAGCGAAACGCCCAGGATAGTGAAACCTTTCGGTGAATATCTTTGATAGGCCGCCACGACGTTGGGATTTTCGGCCCGGCAGGGTCCGCACCAGCTGGCCCAGAAGTCCAGCAGTACATATTTTCCTTTGAAAGAAGCCAGGGATACGGGCTTGCCGTTGGGATCATTTTGTACAAAGTCCGGGGCCGGCTGGCCTACCTCCGTCAGTTCCGCTGCATCGAGGGTAGCTTTGACCTGCCGCCCGAAATAAGAGGATTGTATAGTGGAGTCGAGTTCTTTGTACAGGGGTCTCAGTTCGGATGCCTGGGGGTTAAAGACGAAGGTCGTATAGATGGCATAGGCTGTGACGTAGCTGGCGGGATGTGCGGCTGCATAGTCCTTTACGTAAGCCCGGCGGCGTTGGTCCAGGTCATTGAAGACCTTTTCCAGGCTGTCCATCCGCGGCTTGTCGTTCTTTGCCCTGGCCTGGTCATACGCTTTATCCAGCTGGGACTCGGTGGCGTCCAGATCTTTCTCACCCGCTTTGTATTGAAGGGATTCATCCTGTGTGGGCGAGCCGGTGATGACGGCATTTGCGATGGAGTCCTTTTTACCGGTGAGGCTTATTTCCCCCGCCTGCAGCCAGAATCCCAGGCGAAATTCTTTCCCTTGTTTGCCTTGTATGCCGAGGAGGCAACGTTCGGGTGCGGAGGAATGACCTTTTATGACGAAGGTTCCGTTCTTTACGCGCCCGGAGTCCACGTCCTTTTCCGTCTGGCTGTGATAGAGCCAGACCCAGCCATCGGGCAGGCCTTCTACTTTACCTGTCAGGATGTAGGAGGAGTCGATGGGATTGCTTTTTGCCTGGAGACCAAGGCATGCCAGGAGTATGAATGCGTAGTTCATGCCCCCAATTTACACTAATTTCTCAACGGTTTGCCTCCTTTCAGCACGCTCTGTATCCTTTCCAGTGTTTTTTTCTCGCCACAGAGGCTGAGGAAGGCCTCTCTTTCCAGGTCCAGGATATATTGTTCGCTGACGAGGGTGGGTTCGCTGAGATCGCCGCCGCACATGACATAGGCCAGCTTTTTGGCCACTTTCACGTCGTGATCTGTTGCATAATTGCCGCGCCACATGCCATTGATGCCGGCATAGAGGGCGCCCAGGGCGCTACGGCCAAGCACTTTCACATCCGTCCTGAGCACCGGCTGCACGTATCCATCGTCATACAGCCCGATGACCGAAGCTTTGGCTTCGGCGATGCGGCGACCCTGGTTGATGCTGACGATGTCCCGACCCTTGCGTAGGATGCCCAGCTCGTAAGCCTCCATGGCGGAAGTGGATACCTTGGCCGTGGCGATGGTGAAAAAGCGGTTTTTTAATGTAATGGTTTCCGGTTCGTCTTCATGCATTTCGTCGCCTGCCCGCAGGGTGAATTCCTTTGTACCGCCGCCGCCGGGTATCAGTCCGACACCCAGCTCCACCAGTCCTATATAAGATTCAGCTGCTGCCACGACACGGTCTGCATGCAGGCTCATCTCGCAGGCCCCACCCAGCGTCAATCCATGCGGCGCTATCACCACGGGTACGGCGGAATAACGGACACGCATCATCGTAGACTGGAACTGCCGGATGGCCATATCCAGCTCATCGAAGTCCTGTTCGATGGCCAGCATAAAGATCAGCCCTACATTGGCGCCGGCACTGAAGTTCGGTCCTTCGCCCGCGATGACCATCCCTTTGTATTTCTCTTCCGCCAGGGCAATCCCTTTGTGGATGCCTTCCAATACCTCACCCCCGATGCTGCCCATTTTTGTATACCATTCGAGACCGAGCACGGCGTCGTCGAGGTGATAGAGGCGGCAGGCGCTGTTCTTCCATACTGTCTGCCCTTCGAAGTTGCGCATTACGAGGAATGCTTCGCCACCGGGCAGGGGTTTATAGGACCTGGATGGGATATCGTAATAGAGTTTCCGTCCCTGTTCGACCTTATAGAAAGTACGTGCACCTGAGGCCAGCATCTCATCCACCCAGGGGGCTACTGTATAGCCGGCTTCTTTCATTTTTTTAACGGTGGCTTCCACGCCCAGCACGTCCCAGCTTTCGAAGGCGCCTATCTCCCAGCCAAAGCCCCCCATCATGGCATCATCCACCCGGTGAAGCTCGTCCGAGATCTCGGGTATGCGATGGGAGATATATGCAAAGAGACCGTAATGAAACTGACGATAGAACTCGCCTGCCTTATCTGAACCCTGGAGGAGCAGCTTTAAGCGGGTTTTCAGATCATCGATGGGTTTGGCCGCCTCAAGCGTGGCGAATTTAGGTTTCTGCCGGGGACCGTATTCCAAGGTTTGGAGGTCGAGGGTCAGGATCTCTTTTTCGCCGCCGGCACCTTTTGTCTTTTTAAAAAACCCCTGTCCTGTCTTGTCTCCCAACCATTTATTGGCTACTATCTTTTCCAGCCAGGCCGGTGTGTTGAAGACGGCTTTTTGTTCATCCCCGGGGCAGTTTTCGGCCACGCCCTTTGCCACTTTTACCAGGGTGTCGATGCCCACCACATCCGCTGTACGGAAGGTGGCTGATTTCGGTCGGCCGATGATGGGCCCGGTCAGGGCGTCCACCTCATCGATGGTCAGCCCCAGCTTTTCCACCAGTCCAAAAATGGCCATGATACCATAGACGCCGATACGGTTGGCGATAAAGGCGGGTGTATCTTTTGCCAGCACGGTTGTTTTGCCAAGGTAAAGATCTCCGTAATGCATAAGGAATTCCACCACTGCCGGGTCCGTGTCGGGTGTGGGGATGATCTCCAATAACCGCAGATACCGGGGAGGATTAAAGAAATGTGTGCCGCAGAAGTGTCTTTTAAAATCTTCGCTGCGTCCTTCTGTCATCCGATGGATGGGAATACCGGATGTATTCGAGGTGATGAGCGTACCTGGTTTACGGTATTTTTCCACTTCGGCAAATACCTGCTGCTTAATATCGAGGCGTTC